>NZ_JBFUIN010001380.1:0-500 GCF_056401855.1 Bacillus sp. P4_D3 | reverse complement strand
GCTGCAAGATTTGCTTATAACTATTGTAAAAGAATGAGTGATAGATACTATAAGCTATTTGGAAAATCTGTTTCACAGTTAGMTTTACAGAAACGATTTAAAAAGATCAAGAAGCGAAAGCGATATGAGTGGTTAAATGACATCAACGCACAAGTTCCCAAACAGGCTTCAAAAGATTTTGATACGGCGAGGAAAMATTCGTTCAAAAAGTACAAAAATGGTTATCACACTTCTTATAAATCTAAAAAAGATTTAATCCAAGGATTTTATGCCAATTATGAAAGACTGATTATAGGAAAGAAAGTAGTTGATATTCAGTCTATTGGAGAAGTAAAAACAAGCCAACAACTACCAAGAAACAAAAAACCATCCAATCCAAGAGTTACATTTGATGGTCGTCACTGGTGGATTAGTGTAGGGTTCCAAGAAGACTTTGAATCACAAGAACTAACAAATGAGTCGATTGGTGTGGATGTTGGTTTAAAAGAGCTGTTTGTGGC
>NZ_JBFUIN010001379.1:0-500 GCF_056401855.1 Bacillus sp. P4_D3 | reverse complement strand
TGCGTATCCTTGTCCCCAATATGTATCATCTAGCTCATAACCAATTTCAGCTCGTTTATGATGATTGTTAATTAAATGAAATCCACACGTACCAATTAATTGATCTGTGCCTTTCTTCTCTATTCCCCAGCGAAATACACTTCCCTCTTCATTACGCTTTCTAAACGTTTGAATAGTCGTTTTCGCTTGCTCAACATTTTCGAAAGAGTCCATTCCAAAATAACGAATAACGGATTCTTTTGAAAAATAATGGAACATTGTTTCTGCATCTAATAGTGTAAGTTCTCTTAATAGTAAACGTTCTGTTTCTAATTTTGGAAACCCCATCCTCTTTTTCTCCTTCTATTCTAATGAACTACAAATTTCAATATAATTACCGTCTGGGTCAGCAATGTAAGCAATTGTTTGTCCCCACGGTTTTACGATTGGCTCAACTAGAACTTTAACCCCTTGTTCTTTTAATTTCTCAATCGTTTCCTGAGAAATTAAAAGAACAAGGG
>NZ_JBFUIN010001378.1:0-500 GCF_056401855.1 Bacillus sp. P4_D3 | reverse complement strand
ACTGGATAATCTGCTAAATGAACGCTGCTTCCTTCTAAATTCAGATGAATATCCTCAGCTACAAACGGTGTAAATGGTGCGATTAATTTACTAATTGTTACAAGCACTTCATGAAGTGTTTCATACGCAGCTGCTTTTTCAGGATTCATGCCTGATTCCCAAAAACGATTGCGTGAACGTCTTACATACCAGTTACTCACTTCATCTACCAGTGCGGCAATTTCACGAGCTGCATTTGTGAATTGATAATCATCAAGTGCAGTTCTTACCTTTTTCGTTGTGCTATGCAATCTTGATAATACCCATTCATCTAATTTCGTCCGCTTTACATCATACGTTTCTTTCGGATTATACTCATCTAAATTTGCATATAAAACGTAGAAACTATACACATTGACTAATGTATCTACAAATTTCGATTTTGCTTCCAGTACTGTTCTTTCAGAAAAACGTTTCGCATTCCACGGAGCACTGTCCACGAGTAGAGCCCACCTTAGAGC
>NZ_JBFUIN010001377.1:0-501 GCF_056401855.1 Bacillus sp. P4_D3 | reverse complement strand
GTCTTTTCCTTCAAAATGCTATATTGTTTTTCATTTGTATCTGCAAATGCTTCTTCACGGCTCGACTTCATGTCCATATAGTTTAATGTTTCATGAAATTGGGTCCTAGTAAAATCATACCTTTTCCCATCTACTTTATTGTAGAAATGCCATACTTCACCTATCTTCGTCTTTATTATCTCTCCCCCGCACAATTCTTGGACAATAAGGGCCGTTACACCACATTGTCCCTTTGCTGGGCTTTCGCTCGTCCACTTAGAACTCGTTTCTATTGACCAAGATTTTCTTAATGCTTCATATAGTTGTTTAATCTTTATGCTATCCATATTCAGCATCTCCTGACATTAGCAATTTCACACATCATATTATAAAAGCGGTAAAAGGCAATTTTTAAAAATCATTACTATTTGTAACACCGTTCAATATATTGAACGGTGTTACAAATGATTTAATTCACCTTTGCTCCATAACATCTCGCAACTGCAACCGCCTGCGCTATAT
>NZ_JBFUIN010001376.1:0-502 GCF_056401855.1 Bacillus sp. P4_D3 | reverse complement strand
AATTTCATCTGTTCGAATTGCGATTTGTAGCATCCCTTCTCCATTTTGCAATTTAACAACCGTTTCCTGTACTAATGGATTTTCTGCTTCTTTCGCTTTTTCTTCATGCTGAACTGCTAAAAATTCTATATATGATAAATCAAAGTAACATAAACTATTCCAAGTCCCCCAGTTTGTATGCTCACCGCCTAACGCAGTATGAAAACCTAGTGCCTGCATTTGTTTTGTCGCCTCCTCAGGCGTACAATGAACTGCGTGAACGAGATGATCAAATGTTAACATTTTCTTTCTCCCCTTTCTCTCCATCCTTTTATTGTATATTTTCTTTTTATTTCATTCAATTCAAAAAAAATTAAAACCTAGTTGATTTATATGATTAATATGTATTATAATAAAACAAATTTAAATATTGCTGATTGGAAAAACCAAAGGCACTTTTCTCATACGGGAAAAGTGCCTTTTTATTTATCCCGCATTAACGGGCAGTAAGACCCCCACTGAT
>NZ_JBFUIN010001375.1:0-504 GCF_056401855.1 Bacillus sp. P4_D3 | reverse complement strand
TACTTATCTGAGTCAACAAACGATAGAAAACCAACTATATAATCATTATCTATTAAGTAAATCAGAATGGATAAAAAATATAGCTCTTTAAAAGGGGCTATAATGAAATGATTACAAAAAAGCTTAGAGCTAAAACTCTGAGCTTTTTTACATTCAAGTGTACCACTTACCATATCAAAGCGACAATTGGGATGGCTTCTTGATGAATTTGCTTTTCACCAAAAACAGGGCATCAAGCTGTGCATGCGAGAACCCCCTTTATAAAAATCATATATGTAAAGGAATTTGGATGATTTTGTCGAATGCATTTATCTATGAAAACACCACTTTCTCACTCGAATAATCCTAAAATTGAATCACTTCAAACTCAAGTAGAAGAACACACGRTAAAAGTGAAGGCGAGCGAAGGTTTGTATATAAAACTAACGGTTGAGTGTTAGTGGATTAAATGTTTTAAGCTATGAAATAGTTTAAATGAGGGAGGGAACGCATATCATAATTTGG
>NZ_JBFUIN010001374.1:0-504 GCF_056401855.1 Bacillus sp. P4_D3 | reverse complement strand
TTCTTAGATAGTCTATTATGTGTACGTATAAAAACAGGTGTTCAAATAGGATACAGTGTATTGAATTTACTACTTGTTTTCAGTATTGAAAATTTGAAAGGAATGATGATTTTGAAAAACAAGAGGATGCTAAAAATAGGTATATGCGTTGGTATATTAGGTTTAAGTCTTACAAGTCTAGAAGCTTTTACAGGAGGGGCATTGCAAGTTGAAGCGAAAGAAAAGACCGGACCAGTTAAACATAAAAATCATGCGACGTATAAAGAATTCTCTCAACTTGAGAAAAAATTTGATGCTCGATTAGGTGTGTATGCTATTGATACTGGTACAAATCGAACAATTGCTTATCGACCTAACGAAAGATTTGCCTTTGCATCAACCTACAAGGCATTAGCGGCAGGAGTATTGCTACAGCAAAACTCAATTGAGAAATTAAATGAAGTTATCACTTATACGAAAGACGACTTAGTGGAATATTCACCTGTTACTGAGAAACATGTAGAT
>NZ_JBFUIN010001373.1:0-506 GCF_056401855.1 Bacillus sp. P4_D3 | reverse complement strand
GCTTCAGCTCTAACTTGGATGCTTTCTGAATGGTTCTTCCAATCAAAGCCGACTGCGATGGGAGCTGCTTGCGGGGTTGTTTCTGGTTTAGTTGCAATTACGCCAGCTTGTGGATTCGTCACACCTTTCTCCGCTCTTCTTATCGGAGCAATTGGTGGTATATTATGTTTCGGTGCTGTCTTCTTCTTAAAAAACAAATTCGGATACGATGATACACTTGATGCCTTTGGATGCCACGGCATCGGAGGAACTTGGGGCGGTATTGCAACTGGACTATTTGCAACTACTACTGTAAACGGTGATGGCGCTAACGGATTATTTTACGGGAATGCTGCACTTCTTTTCAAACAACTTGTAGCAATCGGCGCAACATATGCATTCACGATCATAATGACGTACGCCATTATTAAAGCCATTAACTTCTTCCTCCCTGTTCGCGTCGATGAGCACGAAGAACAAATGGGGCTTGATATTTCGATGCACGGGGAGAAAGCTTATGAGTATAC
>NZ_JBFUIN010001372.1:0-506 GCF_056401855.1 Bacillus sp. P4_D3 | reverse complement strand
AAACGGTGCTTTTGCATTTGTATATGAAACACGATCAAAAGGATATGTAGCAGCAAGTTTCTCTTTTAATTTTCTATATTCTTCACGTGCCCACTCATGATTTTTTAGAAATTCTCGAAATAATAGGTTGTTCTTCCATTCCTCACTATTATAAATATAAACATGCAAATGATGACTACCCGCTCTCCATTTCCCTTTTCTAAAAAAACGCCAATTAAGTGTTTCTTTTGGAACATATTCATAGCCAATTTCCGCTAGGGGTTCCCTCCAATTTTCGGTAATTTGTAAATTTGTTACGCCAATCATCATATCAATAAGAGGTTTAGCCCCTAATCCTTCTACAGCCGTGCTTCCTATATGTTCAATAGCAATAATTTCTTCATTTAGTAACGGCACAATTTTATTTTTTTCATTTAAAAACTCTGTATGCCAATAATGTTCGTACGGTTTAATTAAGATTTTCCCATCCATTTTCTTTCCTCCTTATAACTATACATCATTATATT
>NZ_JBFUIN010001371.1:0-506 GCF_056401855.1 Bacillus sp. P4_D3 | reverse complement strand
ACTTAATATCGCATCCTTACGAACTACTTTATAATCTAGTAAACGTTTCGCAATTTTCTTCTTCATATCAGGATTTATTTCATCATTAAAAATAAAATGATATGCTTGTTGTTTAGAAAAATTATTTAAAAAGTCCCCTTGTGATACACCAGTTTTTGTAAACCATTGTGGTGAAAGAACAAACACTACCTTTTTACCTTCTAATTCATCCATTGTTGACGTCATATTTAATATATGAGCCAAACTTTGCGTACCGCCAGTCCCGATTAAAAATGGTGTAAAGCCAGCTGGATTTACTTTAAAATAGTTAGACGGATGATATGCATCCATTCGTAAAAACTCTGATGAACCATACATCGGTAAGTACTGCGAATTCTCTAACATTTTCTGTTGCAAGAAAACACTTTGTAATTTCTCTTTTTGCAAGGAAGTTGCCGCATCTTCAACCTTCTTATCGCTAATAAGTGATACTAAACTTTTAGATGGGATAAGCAGAACAATGAAAA
>NZ_JBFUIN010001370.1:0-507 GCF_056401855.1 Bacillus sp. P4_D3 | reverse complement strand
AAGCAATGGGAAAACATTTTTCAAAAAGAAGWCAATCTACAATATAGATTTATAGCAGAGATGTTAACTGGAGAAATTATTGGATTTATCGATGGTGGAACTGAAAGAATGGGTACATATAATTGTGATATGGAATTATATGCGATTTACATTTTACAAGATTATCAAGGTTTGAAAGTAGGGAAAAGATTATTTCAAGCTTTACTGTCAGAATGTATAAATAATAATATGGAATCTCTTTTAGTTTGGGTAGTTTCTAATAATCCTTCTAAAAAGTTTTATGAAAAATATAATCCAGAAAAAATTGACACGAAACTTTTAGAAAGACTAAATGTAGAAGAAATAGCATATGCTTGGCGAGATATGGATTGTTTATACAAATCACTATCAATTTAGAAGAAGATAATATTATTATGTAAACTTAATTTACAAGAATGAAAAAATACATCAATTATTATATTGGTGTATTTTTTGTTGATGGATTAAACGTTTTGAAAAGATGAAAAG
>NZ_JBFUIN010001369.1:0-508 GCF_056401855.1 Bacillus sp. P4_D3 | reverse complement strand
GAATTATATAGATCAAACAATTAGAGCGGTTAGAGAAACGATTGTAGAAATGGTTAGACTGCAAGAATTTCCTGAATATCCTTCAAGGTTGTCTTGCTTATATGCTTCCAAAAGCTATGAAGATGCTTTGAAATGGAAAGCGCTATTTGATTCTTACAATCGAGAAGTTTTGCAGATTGTTAAACTACGAGTGATCGGTAGTTCTTTTGAAGGTGACGGAAATCTTTTACCGAAAGAAGATGGTATTCCTTTCGCTCAAAAAATTGAACAGGCTAGAGAGTATTGGAAAGGAAACGTTAGAAATGAACTTCCTGAGCTATTAATTAATGGAAAAATTGAAGTGGTAGAAATTATCGATGATTTTTCCTCAATTAATATTTAATTAACAATTAAATATTATAGGATGGAGATTAAAATGATGAAAAAAGTATACTTCAATCACGACGGTGGTGTAGATGATTTAATTTCACTATTTTTATTACTGCAGATGGACAATGTGGAACTGACT
>NZ_JBFUIN010001368.1:0-508 GCF_056401855.1 Bacillus sp. P4_D3 | reverse complement strand
ATCGAAAAGAATTTGCTTTTGTTCTGGTAAAGAAGAAAGTAAATGTTCTACAATGTGTTCCATTTCATTCGTGTTCATATTGGCAAGCATCGTTTTATTTGCGGCGCCAATTGAAAGTGGAATCTGTTCCCCTAAGTTATCGATAACTCGAATTTTTAAAGGGCTATCAATTCTTTCAATGATAATAGAATGTGTTCCATTTGGAATGTTCAAATAAACACTTTCTTCAACTTCAGAGGCCAAACGCTTCATTACTTCTCTTGCAACAGATCTGTAGTCTACCTTCTCCAATTGACGTAATCCTATTTCCATCCACATTGGCCCAATCTTGTACTGTTTTGTTTCTGAAATTTGCGTAACTAACCCATGCTCCATCAAAGAGTTCAGTAACCTATGTACTGTACTAACCGGGAGATGTGTTCTATCAGCTATATCAGAAATAGCCCAATACTCTTTTTCATTTGTAGAATTCAGTAACTTAATAATACCTATCGCTCGATCAATGGAC
>NZ_JBFUIN010001367.1:0-509 GCF_056401855.1 Bacillus sp. P4_D3 | reverse complement strand
TTTTCAAGATGTCTGGATAAAAGAAGAGGAATTGAAAAATTGTACCTTCATAAAATGCCGTTTTAGAGGGATAGATGCATCAGAAGTTTTTACTAAAAATTGTAATTTCATAGAATGTGATTTTACTGGTACTCTTTTTAATGCTTCTATCCATCAAGGAACTACGTTTGCTAATTGTAGGTTTTTTGGTGCGAATTTATTTGTATCTAAGTTTGAAGAATGTAAAATGACTGGTTCGGATTTCGAAGAGGCGAATTTAGACGGAATAACAATTATATCAGGCGATTGGTCATATACKAATTTAAGGTTTGCAAACTTAAGTAAACAAATGTTAAAGGGTAAYTAACTGTTACGATTTATTTAACCAATTATAACTAAAGTTAATTAAATATATCAGYAAGCCCTGCTAGTCAAGTGATTGGCTAGTAGTGAGGGTTAACTGCGGGCAATCCCTAAAGCTGATTGAACTACAACGTGGCTAGAAATGGTGAGCGTGAATGTTGCGAAAG
>NZ_JBFUIN010001366.1:0-509 GCF_056401855.1 Bacillus sp. P4_D3 | reverse complement strand
CATTCACTTCGGTTAGCATATCCAAATGAATTTTCATAGATAATATCATCATCTTTTTTTATTAAGACTACCCCAGAAAAATCTATATTTTGATGTATTTCTTTTACAATTTTCTCTATTTGATCTTTTGTTTTTATCATAATAACCACCCTTGTTTATCAGTATTGTTCTTTCTCCTTATTATTTTTCCATATATAGGGGAAAGAAACCTCCTATTCACCCCCTTAAGTTTTAAATAAAAACCAAGGGAACTATTTCGATTTTATTGATTCAGCGGAATATACCTTAGACTGCGATGGTAATAAAGTAGACACGCATAATAGGATAGTAATAAGTAGCATTACCAATACTCCTACAATGACTACAATTTGTATAGAAGTGAATTGAGTTGCAATGCCGAACAGAATCGTTATAAAAATTGTTAAAACAGCTATAACGAGCCCGTATATACTCCCGATTCGTCCCATCATATGAACCGGAACGTTATTTTGATAAAATGTGTAAAATCC
>NZ_JBFUIN010001365.1:0-510 GCF_056401855.1 Bacillus sp. P4_D3 | reverse complement strand
TCCAAAAAGAGATGAAGGCACTCAAAAACCAAAATGATAAAAAAAATAAAAGTGTTGGAAAAACTGGAGAAATATCTAGCAAATTCCCTTGGAAAAACAGGGAGGAATTTCGAGAAATATCAGTAAAAAATTTCGTTAACCAAGATGGATTTACAAAAGTATTTTTATAATACAGGAAATGAATGATGAATAATATCGTGACGATCTTTATTGGAATCTGCCACCTTGTTTGAAAAAAAGAGAGTATGAAGCAAATTCCTATAAATATTACAAAAATATCTAATCTACCTACGTTTGTAATACCTATAAGGGGTCTTAGCCATTCTAGTAAAAGAAGAAGTGCACATACATGCATGAAGAATCTGCTCATATCCCATTGGTATTTTGTTTGTAATGTTATCATTTGCTCACCTCAAAAAACACATTTGTATACCGGTTTTCATAAACCACGTTTACAAATATTTTTCGTTTTTGTAGAGTTTCTAATATACTTAGCTCTCGATGTGAGAG
>NZ_JBFUIN010001364.1:0-510 GCF_056401855.1 Bacillus sp. P4_D3 | reverse complement strand
AATTGTACAAGATCAAAAGAATGCAAGAGCACATGCTCTTACATGGGATACACAAGTAAAAAAACAGCTTTTAGATACATTGACAGGCATTGTTGAATACGACACAACATTTGACAATTATTATGAAACAATGGTAGATGCGATTAATGCAGGGGATGGAGAAACTTTAAAAGAAGGAATTACAGATTTACGAGGTGAAATTCAACAAAACCAAAAGTCTGCACAACAGTTAATACAAGAATTAACTAAATTAAGAGACGCTATTGGACAAGATGTTAGAGCATTTGGAAGTAATAAAGATCTCTTGCAATCGATTTTAAAAAACCAAGGAGCTGATGTTGAGGCCGATCAAAAACGTCTAGATGAAATTTTAGGATCAGTAAATTATTATAAACAATTAGAATCTGATGGATTTAATGTAATGAAGGGTGCCCTTTTTGGCCTACCGTTAATTGGTGGTCTAATAGTACTCGGAGCACAAGGTAATTTATCTAAGTTAGAGCCTACATT
>NZ_JBFUIN010001363.1:0-510 GCF_056401855.1 Bacillus sp. P4_D3 | reverse complement strand
CTTCTATGTGGTGGAATGTGATGCAAGCAACCGGAATCATATACAAAATCATATTCATCTTGAAAATCCAAATTAAAAATCGATTCACAAACAAATTGTATTTCTATTCCGTTTTCTAACGCCCTCTCTTTGGCCCAATTAATTCCTTCTATAGACAAATCTACGGCTGTTACATCAAACCCTTGTTTCGCTAAATAAATTGCATTTCTTCCTGGACCACATCCAAGCTCTAACACTTTCCCTTTTGAAATCCATTCTTTTTGTATATATGAAAMTAAATTCTCATCTGGAACATTTGCAAAAAAAGGAACATCCTTTTCTCTATTCGTGTAAAATTCATTCCAAAATGGTACTGCGGATCTTAATAAAGAATCCATCATCTTCAAAATATCTTCTTGTGTATGTAACGTTTCACTTTTCATCAAAACGCCTCCTGTTAAAAATTCAGAATAATTTTATAATAACACACCAGAGAGTTTAAACAAAAGAAAAGCTCCCCATTAATAAAGG
>NZ_JBFUIN010001362.1:0-511 GCF_056401855.1 Bacillus sp. P4_D3 | reverse complement strand
TCAACAAACGGTACACTCCTCTATCAACGGCCGCCCAAACTACTTCTTCATTTTCATACCGAGAAAAATCTGCGCAGTATTCTGCAGGTCCTCCCGCTAAAATATGAATAATCATTTTTCCTTCCCCTTCTATTGTAAAAAGGCAATCTGCCATTCGGTAGATTGCCTTTCTCCTTATTTGCCACTCTAACATGTATAAATAGTGAAGTCTTAATGAACTAGAAGCTTCACTAGGATAACGGTTCATTCTTTATCCGCGAATTACACGAATTGCTTCACCGCGGTCTTTTTGATTGTATACTGCTGATCCCGCTACAAGAACATTCGCTCCTGCTTCAATACAAAGTCTTGCTGTTTCAGCGTTGACACCACCATCAACTTCAATTTCCACTTGTAGATTTCGCTCTTTAACCATTTCTGCAACTTGTTTGATTTTCGGTAATACAGAATGAATAAATTTCTGTCCGCCAAATCCAGGATTTACTGTCATAAGTAATACCATGTCTATATC
>NZ_JBFUIN010001361.1:0-512 GCF_056401855.1 Bacillus sp. P4_D3 | reverse complement strand
GCATTTAACCTATGGTAAAGGTCCTCATTTTTGCTTAGGGGCACCACTTGCACGTTTAGAAGCCGAGATTGCATTAACTACCTTTATAAATGCTTTTGAAAAAATAGAGCTATCTTCATCTTTCAATTTAGAAAAATGTATATTGGAAAATGAACAAACTTTGAAATTCTTACCTATTCGCTTAAAAACTCAATAAACTGTTCAGCAAGGTACAAAATTACTGTACCTTGTTTTTTATTTCTCAATTGTAAATTTTTAGCGGGCTATTTAGTATGGAAGTGTGTGAAAAAGAGTGGAGGAGGATGCTTATGTTAACGTGTAATGGAAGTAAAACGTTTCAAACATTTATTAAAACTGTAACGGATTTAATTGATAGTAATTTATTAGAAGACCAAATTGTTTGTGCGATTGAAAAATTACTAGAAGAACTTTTAGAAAAGAAAACATGGCTTCCGCTAGAAAAACAGAAGGCGAATTCGGCTCAATATGCACGACACTTGTTATATGAAGAT
>NZ_JBFUIN010001360.1:0-514 GCF_056401855.1 Bacillus sp. P4_D3 | reverse complement strand
CACTTTAAAACCGATACTGTATTCACCATCTTTAATTGTGTCAGCATCCGGTTGTTTATCTCCGTCTGGTTGTTTATCTCCATCTGGTTGCTTGTCTCCTTCTGGTTGCTTATCTCCATCTGGCTGTTTCTCTTCATTTTTAATTGGTTCAAGTTTCTTTTGATCAAATACAAGTTGTACGTCATGAGTTTGCTTGTAACCTTGTGATGCCACCTCAATAAATACTTTTGTATTTATTTTTTTAGATAAATCATCCACTTCAAATTCTACGACTCTTGTACCTTTTTCTTTATCTTCACTCACTACTTTTGCATCAACAAATGCACCATCTTTTTCCGTTTGGAAATTTTTAATTAATGAGCTGCTTTTTAGCGTTACAATCGCTTTTTTCTTACCATTTTCTACTTTCAATACTCCTGGATTTTCCATGTAAGTATTCATTTTAGATTCTTCATCTGTTTTATCTTTTAACACTTTAAAGGGAATGCTGTACGCACCATCTTTAATTATGTTA
>NZ_JBFUIN010001359.1:0-515 GCF_056401855.1 Bacillus sp. P4_D3 | reverse complement strand
AAGTACTACGGCTCATATTTCAAAAGACTATATCCAAGCAATTTATTACAACAACGATTTTGCTGGAATATTTCTTGTATTGCAATGAATACCACCACCATATAAATTCAAAGCAATTGTATTAATTGCTACTATTTTCCTGTCAGGAAATACACTTTTTAAGATATTTAATGCTTCTTCATCCTTCTTTTTAACTTCTAGTGGTAGCCCTTCTGAATAATACTTTTGTGCAATTACTATATTATTTGTAATTAAAAAATTGCAATAACTTAGCGCTGGTAGTACCACCATTTCTTCTCCAGGAAAAGGACTACCATCAAATAACTCCCCTTTTAAATCCTCTTTACTCTCTTGCCACATATCATAAACAAAATCTCCTGCACGTATTGTTAAATAAATTGGCTCTGGAACAGGCATTTTAACAATCTGAAATGGTTTACCATCTATATTCACTTCATTTTTTAATACTTCATAGGCTTTATCTAACCGATCCTTGTTTAAATTATGTATTTTAC
>NZ_JBFUIN010001358.1:0-517 GCF_056401855.1 Bacillus sp. P4_D3 | reverse complement strand
TTATATACCATATATCACTCTATAATCTCCTTCTTAATATAGAAATATCCCTATTTCTATAAGTGGATATTTCTATATCCCGTTGCTTTTGTTATAGAAATAAAGGTATAGGAGAGAGCTTTGGATAAGTTACTGGAATAATATACATTACTGTTTCTATTGCATATACCACATAACACTACTATAATCTCCTTYTTAATATAGAAATATCCCTRTTTMTAWATRKGGATATTTCTATATCCCGTTACCTTTGTTACAGAAATAAAGGTATAGGAGAGAGCTTTAGATAAGTTACTGGAATAATATACATTACTGTTTCTATTTTATATACCATATATCACTCTATAATCTCCTTCTTAATATAGAAATATCCCTATTTCTATAAGTGGATATTTCTATATCCCGTTGCTTTTGTTATAGAAATAAAGGTATAGGAGAGAGCTTTGGATAAGTTACTGGAATAATATACATTACTGTTTCTATTGCATATACCACATAACACTACTATAATCTCCTT
>NZ_JBFUIN010001357.1:0-517 GCF_056401855.1 Bacillus sp. P4_D3 | reverse complement strand
CTTCATAAGAGCAAGCTCTTAATCCATTCGCTCGACTTGCATGTATTAGGCACGCCGCCAGCGTTCATCCTGAGCCAGGATCAAACTCTCCAATAAAGTTAGTTTGTCTAGCATCTAAAAATAAAAATTGACGTTTACGTTGTTTGTTTCGTTCAGTTTTCAAAGAACTTTTTTGGTGGAGCCTAGCGGGATCGAACCGCTGACCTCCTGCGTGCAAGGCAGGCGCTCTCCCAGCTGAGCTAAGGCCCCAAACAAGTATCGGGAAGACAGGATTTGAACCTGCGACCCCCTGGTCCCAAACCAGGTGCTCTACCAAGCTGAGCCACTTCCCGAAAAAAACGCGCCCGAGAGGAGTCGAACCCCTAACCTCTTGATCCGTAGTCAAACGCTCTATCCAATTGAGCTACGGGCGCATATGGTGCCGAGGGCGGGGGTCGAACCCGC
Source organism: Bacillus sp. P4_D3 (assembly GCF_056401855.1). Lineage (NCBI taxonomy): Bacteria > Bacillati > Bacillota > Bacilli > Caryophanales > Bacillaceae > Bacillus > Bacillus sp. P4_D3. Next base: position 73 of record NZ_JBFUIN010001357.1, on the reverse strand, counting down.
ACGGTGGTCACCCACCGCAGGATTTTAAGTCCTGTGCGTCTGCCTGTTCCGCCACCCCGGCATGTCATACATA
>NZ_JBFUIN010001356.1:0-518 GCF_056401855.1 Bacillus sp. P4_D3 | reverse complement strand
ACCTAATACTTTAACATCTGTTATACCGCTGCTCTTATACACGAATAAATCGCTATCATCCACAAAATGAAAATCCCCTTGTAACTTACTTAACATCGGAGTTTTTTTCATAATTTTAAATATACCCCCATTTCTTAATAGAAGTATATTCATTAAATTAACTTATCGTATGGATAAACATCATAATTCTAATAAATTAATATACTGTACACAGTGAAATTAATGCTTTTATTCCCTATTCATTATTTCTATTCCCTACAAAAACATCTTCTCCAGAAAACAATTTAACCTATTTTATAGAACTTCTCTTTTTTTAGGCGATATATAATATTTCTAACTGGCGTTCTAAACATATCCTTTTCATATTTATTCATTCCCGTAAACCACATTAATAAAGTGTACACTAACGAAAATACAATTATCTTTACAATTAATACAAACCAATTATCCKCCAATATCAATTTATTTATTGTGGCTCCAAAAACTACACTGGCTACAAATGACGCACTCATATAAAA
>NZ_JBFUIN010001355.1:0-519 GCF_056401855.1 Bacillus sp. P4_D3 | reverse complement strand
GCACCTATATGGTCTGGTTTAGGAGGGGCAATGAGATGCCCTTATCTTGAAGGCTGTTCAAAACAGAAATGGACTGCGAACGCTTAGTCATTCAAGAATCCCACCCGTAAATCCGTAAGGATTCGGGCTTGCGACTTTAGTCGTGGGAGTCTCAAAAGGAAAATACAATGAAGCGAAAGTGTTTACTACTAACGTAGAAGAAACTGCAGCAGGTCAAATTATTGATCTTTGTAATCAAGAGTTCGTAAAGGATAGCAAGATTCGTATTATGCCAGATACACATGCAGGCGCAGGTTGTACGATTGGGACAACAATGACGATTCAAGATAAAATCGTGCCTAATTTAGTCGGGGTTAATTAATCGGCTCAGACTTTAAACTACTCACTCAATTGACTGGGACCCCTAACGATAAAAGGCGAGGGCAATCAGCAGCCAGTGGTTATGGTGACATAATCGAATGGTTCAGAGACTTGTATCAGGTTAGCAGACTGAGATACAGAATTATTCCTCATCCATTT
>NZ_JBFUIN010001354.1:0-519 GCF_056401855.1 Bacillus sp. P4_D3 | reverse complement strand
TGGTAGATCTGTGAAACTGAAAGTCCAGTTACCTTTTTCATCAGCTTTCACTTCTTTTGTTTGGAACTCTGTTGTTCCATTTTGAAGTAATTGAACCGTGATGCTTTCCGGACGTGTCTTGAATTGGTTGTTATAGTCTTYCCAGACTTTCTTGCCACTTAGTTCTGTTTTGTCCGTATTCTTGTAAGTATTCGTAATTGTTGTTCCGTCTACTTTTGTTTCATAGCGGTCAACCTTTACTTCTCCTACTGTGTACACGAACTCTTTTCCTTGTTCATCGTACTTTGGTAGATCTGTGAAACTGAAAGTCCAGTTACCTTTTTCATCAGCTTTCACTTCTTTTGTTTGGAACTCTGTTGTTCCATTTTGAAGTAATTGAACCGTGATGCTTTCCGGACGTGTCTTGAATTGGTTGTTATAGTCTTYCCAGACTTTCTTGCCACTTAGTTCTGTTTTGTCCGTATTCTTGTAAGTATTCGTAATTGTTGTTCCGTCTACTTTTGTTTCATAGCGGTCAAC
>NZ_JBFUIN010001353.1:0-519 GCF_056401855.1 Bacillus sp. P4_D3 | reverse complement strand
GTTCTACATAAAGGCGAAGATTGGTGGGGATATATTAACACAAGTTATTACGTCGGCACATTAATTGGCGGGATATTAGCGTGGAAAATGAGTACATACATTCAAAACAATTTAATACGCTCCATGGCGATAGGCTCTCTTATGTTTAGTATTCTTACATTTTTATATGGTATGACAAGTAGCGGATTTATTGCGCTATTTCTTTGTGTTCTAATGGGACCATGCTATCAGATTAGAGATATTTCTCAAACGACAGTTTTACAATCAAGCGTCACTCCTTCTTTATYATCGAAGATGTATACAGCTCATGGTGCACTTCTCTCGACAGCTTCTGGTCTTTCTATGCTTAGCGTTGGAATTATTACTGATATGTTCGGCGTTCGTACTATTTATATTATCGCCGCTTTTCTTATTTTATGTTCTGCTTGTTTATCCTTTAACTTATTAAAATATCAGAAGACGGAGCAGAAAGATATTTCACTTTAATCAATAAAACAAGAAGGACAGGAATTCCTGTCC
>NZ_JBFUIN010001352.1:0-521 GCF_056401855.1 Bacillus sp. P4_D3 | reverse complement strand
GCTCCAACGATAATTATATCTTTCACTCCAATCCCTCCTTCTCACAAACACATGAATACATGTTCATATGTTCATACGTTTCCATAATCATAACATTTTATTTTTATATAATTCAATATCTACCCAAAATAAAAAGAGCAGTTCACTATAAAGTAAACGCCCCTTAATATGTATCATCTCGTTACTCATTAATATTTCAATTGTCCCTAAAGGATCTAACGGCCCATACACACTATCACCTAAATTTATTATCATTTCGACCTTACGACGTGAAATATCTTTTAATACCGCCTTTAAAGCGTGACTATTTCCATAAATATCTGAAATTATCACTATTTTTCTTTTCATTGTAACCCCTATTTTGATAAATTATTTATGACCCCTCAATTTCTAAACCATTTCCTCATAAAATGTAATTCTATTTGAAAATGGATCAATCACTGTTAATTCAAGTGTATCCCAAGGTGTTTTTTCTATATTAGGTTTAGAATATAAATATTCTTTACTCGATAATACAGTTT
>NZ_JBFUIN010001351.1:0-521 GCF_056401855.1 Bacillus sp. P4_D3 | reverse complement strand
TTGGAAATCTTCTACTTGAAAGATCCTTGTTTCATTAGGAACTAAAGTTGCATTAATTGGTATGTTAGAACTTCTTGTTTGAACTGTTACTTCAATGGGACCGGAATCGTTAGGAACAGATACTTGAAGTAATGTTTTGTTGTGATTAATAGTAAGATCTTCAAATACTGTTCTTGAGGTATTAGGGGGTACGATAATATCGAGAGGTACATTTCCAGCTAAGGTAGTTCCCGAACCAGCAATCGTATGAGTTTCGACAAAACAGTTACTATCTTCGTTAATAGAATATGAATGCTCTTTATAATAATCATTTTGTTCATTGCAACAGATGCAAAACGTTTTTTGGATATAAACACCAATGTCGCTACTTGTATTATTATTATTTGTGAGAGTGAGGCTTTCAAAATTTTCTACTTGAAGAATTCTTGTTTCACCTGAAGCGATTGTAGCTGTAATCGGTCTACGAGAATTTCTTGTACGAATAGTTACAACAATTGGTGCAGAAGTACCAGTAACATGAA
>NZ_JBFUIN010001350.1:0-524 GCF_056401855.1 Bacillus sp. P4_D3 | reverse complement strand
CAGCTATAGTATCTTTAACAATTACTTCAGGGGTTTCTAGTATAACTGCACATGCGGAAAATAAGGAAGGGAGCTTCGTAAAAGAGAATGATGTTAAGTTAAATGGACAAGTTTCAGAAGCTTTAACTCCAAATACGAAAATTCAATTGGAAAATGGGATGACGAAACCAATCTATTCACTTGATGAAGCCATTGTAGAAAATCTATTTGTAGAGACAGAAGTTGATAGTGATCGAGATGGTAAAAAAGATCGTGTATCAGTAAAGGTTATGCGTCCAAAGACGAATCCAGATGTGAAAGTTCCTGTTATTTATGAAATGAGTCCATATCGATCTGGATTAAAAGACGTTCCTGTTTATAATGTTGATGAAGAATTGTATGCGTATGAAGGAAAACCGTATGGGGCAGTTAATCTTGGTTCATACGGCAATTATTATGTTCCGAGAGGATATGCAGTTATTTTAGGTGAAAGTATCGGAACTGGAAAATCAGATGGATGTCCGACAACTGGAGATGAACAAGAA
>NZ_JBFUIN010001349.1:0-524 GCF_056401855.1 Bacillus sp. P4_D3 | reverse complement strand
GAAAAAAATATAGTTGATTGTCAGAATGTTTTTCGCTTTAATTAAATTAAAAAGAAAAACAGGTGATTCTATGAAGATAGTACTACGTAAAGAATCCAACATACCATATTACCAACAAATATATATGCAAATTGTTGAGAGGATTCAAAGCGGGATGCTTACACATGGCGATTACCTCCCTTCTTTACGTTCTATGGCCGATGATTTACAAATTAGCTTATTAACAGTTCGTAAGGCATATAAAAAGTTAGAAACAAAAGATTATATACGGATCGAGCAAGGAAAAGGTGCCTATATACATAAACGAATAAGAAAAGATTTCAAACCAATTCCGTATCAATGGCAACAAACGAAATCTATTAATGTTATGCGTTCTCAATATGTAATGAACCAACACCGTAAATATTTCGATTTTTCACAAGCGATCCTGTATCCACGTTTATTACCAAATCCATTTCTTTCAGATGAAATGCTCAAATTACTTAATAAAGATCAAATGATTTTAGCAACTTACGGACCTGTTC
>NZ_JBFUIN010001348.1:0-525 GCF_056401855.1 Bacillus sp. P4_D3 | reverse complement strand
CTATTGTAGCAAAGCATCGCCTTGTTCGTGAAGAAATGGTACGTCGTCAACAAGAATTAGCTGAAAAAGGCGGCGTAGTAATGGATGGCCGTGATATTGGTACACATGTACTACCAGATGCTGAAGTGAAAATCTTTATGCTTGCTTCTGTAGAAGAAAGAGCGGAAAGAAGATATTTAGAAAATATGAATAAAGGTTTCGATTCTAATTTAGAGCAGTTAAAAGAAGACATTGCTAGGCGTGATAAATTAGATTCAGAACGCGAAGTTTCTCCTTTGAAAAAAGCTGATGATGCATTGGAATTAGATACAACTTCTTTATCAATTGAAGAAGTTGTCCAAAAAATTATGGGTATTGTTTCAGGAGTATTTGCGAAATAAAGAAAGAGGACTATCCTCTTTCCTTTTTTTTTTTTGAAATGTAAAGGATAAGTGAATTATAAGTCTCTTTTCTTGACAAATGGGCTAATTTGTAAGAAGTTAGTTACAGAGGAAAAAAACTGTCAGAATATATTCGCTATTATAT
>NZ_JBFUIN010001347.1:0-526 GCF_056401855.1 Bacillus sp. P4_D3 | reverse complement strand
ATCCTATACTGATATTTTGGGACCAATTAAACAGATGGGTAAAGTTTTTACACATAAAAGCTTAGTATTGAGCTATATGATTGCTTTTGTTTTATTAATGGCTTTTGTTAATATGTATACTGTTTTAGGGAATTATTTGAGCTCTCCTACTTACAATTTAACTCCAGAACAAATTCTTTATTTTCGCTTAGCAGGGCTATTTGGTATGTTGCTGTCACCACTTGCGGGTCGCTTAACAAAGAGGTTCGAAGTAAGGCAAGTTCTTCAAGGCGGATTGTTGGTCTCTATTTTTAGTCTAAGTTCAATGGGCTTTATTTCGAACCTGCCGCTACTTGTAATGATGAGCGTCTGTTTTGTAATAGGTATTGCTATATCCGTTCCGTCTTTAGTTTCTCTTGTCAGCCAATTAGGAGGAAAATCAAGGGGAATAGCAGTTTCTATTTATACTTTCATTTTATTTTTAGGAACTAGTATAGGACCTATTATTTCTATTTATCTTATGAAATTAGGGGACTATGCTCAGACG
>NZ_JBFUIN010001346.1:0-527 GCF_056401855.1 Bacillus sp. P4_D3 | reverse complement strand
GTACCACGTGCGGGAACAATTGATTCTATTGCGGCATTTTTTAGTGTATCGCCGATAGGGGTGGCATTAGGAGGAGCTGCAACCATTACGGCGCGGTTATTCCAATCTCCAACACCTAATAATAGCTTCACAGCGGTACCAGGTGCTGTTGTAACGCTAGCACCTACTCTAACGGGGCTTACCTTAGGCGCGTTTGCCCGTGGTCTTACAACTGGAATAGGGTTTACAGTAACTCCAGAGACACGTTTATTAATGGTTTTCTCTGTTCAAACTCCAGGTACGGGGACGGATGTTATAACTGGTTATGCAAGTGCAGGGGTGAATATTCTTTAGGTACAAGAGGATGTTACTAGTTTGTAAAAAAGGAAAGGCGTAATCTTAATGATTGCGTCTTTTCTGTTAAATAATTGTACTTGAGCACCTAATGGAATTAGGTGTATTTAGACAAGGTTATAATTTTAGGATATAGTTCTATCATTTTACAATTTGTATATAAGAATACAAATCGTATTCTTAGCGTGCCAGCT
>NZ_JBFUIN010001345.1:0-527 GCF_056401855.1 Bacillus sp. P4_D3 | reverse complement strand
GATTATTGTATTAACTTACTCAAAATAGAAGTTAAAAGTAAGAATTGAAAGTCTTTTCACATTTTTTGCAAATAACACACAGAAATGACATAAATCTATTTTATTTTTATATGTAGAAGTTATTTCATAAGTAATGTTTCTTGAGATGGTTACTACATAGAAGGGAGCTTTTAAAATGGAAATGGATTCATATTATTGGGAAATGGTTAAGAAGAATATAGGGGTTTATTCTAAACAGGAACAAGAATGCCTTCGAGATAAGAGGGTCATTATTTTTGGACTAGGGGGAGTAGGTGGATATGAAGCAATTTTGTTTTCTCGAATGGGAATAGGGCATATTACCGGTGTTGATCCCGATGAATTTGAAGTTTCTAATATTAACAGACAAATGTTAGCGCTTTCTAGTGTTTTAGGTGAACCAAAAGCAAAGGTTGCAGAACAAGTTGTAAAAGATATACACCCTTATATATCAACAAATTTTATACAAACAAGAGTAGACGAGGATAATGTAATTAAACTTATAAAAG
>NZ_JBFUIN010001344.1:0-531 GCF_056401855.1 Bacillus sp. P4_D3 | reverse complement strand
AGTATATGAGGCTCACCATATACTATCTAAATCTTTTTATTTACTGTTCATTTTCGGTGGGTGTTAAGAAATACAGACTTAACATCCCAATGATAAAAATAAAACCACTACGGACAATTCACAATGGTAATTGTGACGCTAGCCATTGTTCGAGGAGAATCAAGAAGTGACGCAGCAACAATTACCGTTCCAGGTCCATTTGCGGCTAGAAATACAGCGGTAAAGTTACCTGAAGCATTGGTGATGGTAGCAAGAGGAACCATAAAAGCAAGAGAAGGATTACTAAATGAAAAGTTGACTACTACCCCTGCAGCAGGACTACCGTTTACTAATACTTGATCCGAAAAGAACAAAGTATTATTTCCTTGGGTGGATACACATGCTGTGGTTGCGTTAGAAGTTAAGGTAATAAAATCCGTATGATAATACATGGTATATAAGCAAAGAAGAGCCTGATATGGCTCTCAGGCTCTTCCCTCAATAGCAAAGAGTAAGTCTTTTAATTACTCTTCTAATACATAATACACAAAA
>NZ_JBFUIN010001343.1:0-531 GCF_056401855.1 Bacillus sp. P4_D3 | reverse complement strand
CAACTGAAAGTGGCATATGCGGATGTATACAAGAGGATTTAGGGGATGAGGTGTACATTGACAATAAAATTGTTTTATTTATAATAAAGTCGTTTAAAAGTTAATAAAGTTGTTTCATTTTAAATGCTTTTTAGCGAAGGATAGTTTAGCAGGATGTGATAAAATTAAATAAAAGTAGGGTTTTTTAGGGGGATTATATGAAATATACATGTCCATGTTGTGGTTATAAAACATTAGAGGAAGAGCCACCAGGTACATTTGATATTTGCAGTATCTGTTTTKGGGAAGATGATAACGTTCAATTTGATGATCCTGATTATGAAGGCGGAGCGAATGAAGAATCTTTGAGACAATATCAAAAAGCCTTTTTAATGAGGCATGTTAATCAAAAACTACCTGATAATAATGAACGTGATCCTAACTGGATACCACTTTTCGAAAAATAACACTTGTTAAACTCGTCAACTAATAACTTGAGTTTTAAATAACTTTATTATTGCTGATTTTTTTAAAATTAGTGAAGGATAAATC
>NZ_JBFUIN010001342.1:0-531 GCF_056401855.1 Bacillus sp. P4_D3 | reverse complement strand
GTGATGCTTTCCGGACGTGTCTTGAATTGGTTGTTATAGTCTTYCCAGACTTTCTTRCCACTTAGTTCTGTTTTGTCCGTATTCTTGTAAGTATTCGTAATTGTTGTTCCGTCTACTTTTACTTCATAGTCTTTCACTTTTACTTCACTTAATTTGTACTCGAACTCTTTTCCTTGTTCATCGTACTTCGGAAGATCTTTGAAACTGAAGTTCCAGTTTCCTTCTTGATCAGCTTTTACTTCTTGCTCTTTAAACACTTTATCACCTTGAAGCAATTGAACTGTGATGCTTTCCGGACGTGTCTTGAATTGGTTGTTATAGTCWWCCCAKACTTTCTTRCCACTTAGTTCTGTTTTGTCCRYATTCTTGTAAGTATTCGTAATTGTTGTTCCGTCTACTTTTACTTCATAGTCTTTCACTTTTACTTCACTTAATTTGTACTCGAACTCTTTTCCTTGTTCATCGTACTTCGGAAGATCTTTGAAACTGAAGTTCCAGTTTCCTTCTTGATCAGCTTTTACTTCTTGCTCT
>NZ_JBFUIN010001341.1:0-533 GCF_056401855.1 Bacillus sp. P4_D3 | reverse complement strand
GGAAAGGATTTGTGCCATTAATTAAAATTTCTCCCGATGATGGAGAATCAATAGTAGATACCATATTCAATAACGTTGTTTTCCCACTACCTGACGGGCCCATAATTCCTACAAATTCACCTTCTTGAATTGATAAATCAATATCTACCAATGCTTTAAAAGGTATTTTCCCCTTATATACTTTACTAATACTTTTTGCATGTAAAATTTCCATTTATATTCTCCCTTCATTTCCACTGCTCACTATAAAGTGTAAATGAATTGTCTTATAGCACATATTGATTCATCTTTCATTTATCTTACACGCTTGTAAGATTTCTAAAAAAACTGATAACAAACCTATTTTCAATCTATAATCGATGTATATCTATCTTATAATATTTGCATAGTGGTATAAAATACAATGCTATTTATTTCTAATTTTTATTAATATAAGAAAAAAGACCGATTGCTTTATCGGCCTTTTACTTTCAAGTATCATATTTTAACTAATGCCTTTAGTTAAAATATATTTGAGTAACCCTATTAATACT
>NZ_JBFUIN010001340.1:0-533 GCF_056401855.1 Bacillus sp. P4_D3 | reverse complement strand
CTTTTCGTTCAATATGTTGTGCATCTTGATACGTATTCATAAAAAACTGAGACATTTCTCTATCMCCATGCCAAGTTCCTAAAATCCGATCAAACAAACGATGTTTTCGACCTCTCCATTCATAAAAATCTGCTTCCGCTTGCTCCTGAATGTGAATCGCGGATTGATTTCGGTCTTGTTCTTCAAATACACTTCGTAACTTTTGATTTACTTGATTGATTTGTTTTTCAATGTCTTGACTCATCATATTCCTCCTACCGTTTTACCCTTATGTAGGTTGTCACATTAGCGAAAAGTGTTGTGAAGTTCGTTATCCATTCTCTCAAACTCTTGGGCTACTGAATGAATATTATCAACCGCTTGTTGAAAGGCAGCGGAAAATTGTTTCGTCAAGTCTAAAACTTGCTGATTCGCTTCTTGTGCTTTTAAATTAGCAGATAATGTTGTACGCGTCGCCTTTGTTATAGAACGAGTTGTTGCACTTTGAATCCTATCAGAGGCTGATCCCATTTTCGTAGCAATTTGCGTTGCTT
>NZ_JBFUIN010001339.1:0-535 GCF_056401855.1 Bacillus sp. P4_D3 | reverse complement strand
AGGTAAAAGAGGTAAAATCTCTTTTGATTTTACGGCATATCCATTGGAAAGCGCAAATTAAAGAGGGCATTTGATTTTAAAAATTATAAATCGGTGAAGAAGAGGCTTAATTGTTAAAAAGTATACTTAAGTACGGAAACTTATCAATCTTTAATTTATTAAACTATTTTTGAATAACATATGTAAGATACTTGAAAAAGCATAAATTTTATTATTTTTATATGGAATTCTGTATGGGAAGTGTAGTTCATTTTTATTATTTAATAAAAATATTAAGATTCTTAGGAACAATACGTAAAGATTAGTGGCGAAAATAAACACGGAGGTTTGAAAAATGGGACAAGGAAGCAGGTTTCAAGAAAAACAACAAAATCGTCGTAATAAGGGGATATTTAATATCGCATTTAGTGTGGTATTAGTAACAGTTGGCATAGTGACATATCAGTTGTTTTTCACTTCTGATACATCAAAGAAAGCAATTGCTCAAGAAAAGAAAGCAACAAAGATAGAAGAGAAAAAAAACGAAGATAAAAAG
>NZ_JBFUIN010001338.1:0-536 GCF_056401855.1 Bacillus sp. P4_D3 | reverse complement strand
TCCAAAAGGCGGCATTAACGATGGCGAAAAGGGGGCCTTTCCAAGTAATTCGTTATTGTCATTGTAAAGTAACTGAGGAGGTTTTGGGATGTTATCTTTAAAGAACCAACTATAAATAAAACTAGCTGAAACAAGTATGAATAGATAAGTAAACCCGATTAAAAATCGTTTTGATTTCCAAATAGATTTCATAATGCTGCTCCTTTCAATTGCTTTTGCCATCTATTCATCATGAATGAGATTATTTGAAAAATGGCATAAAACGGTAAAATAATCATAACAAGTATGATAAATGCAGCTGGAGGTGAAATAAACGCCTTCTTAAATAAAAATTGAATAATGCCTTCCATATTAAAAACAAATTCTAAAATGAATAAGTTAGAAAGTAAGAAAACAAAAATCGTTTTTAAATGGTGAAAGAAGTGGATAGATATATTTTTGAATAAATGAATGCATAGTATATAACTTGATGAAAGTCCTTTTCCATATGCAACCTCTACGTAATGTTTTTCATGTTCTTCTTTTATGTATAACAC
>NZ_JBFUIN010001337.1:0-537 GCF_056401855.1 Bacillus sp. P4_D3 | reverse complement strand
ACTTTCTTATCAGCATGAACATTTCACGGCTACTACTTACTGTATGAATCCAAAAGGACGTATTATTCGAAAGTACGAAGAAGGTTTAGTTATGCCTGACGGTCAAAATTTTCGAGAGCAAGGAACTGGCACTTCTAACTTAAATTTCACTTTATTTATCCCGCGCTATTTTCCAACTCTCAAAGAAGCAAATGTATACGCAAGTTCAATTATTAAAAGCATTAACCAAGGACGAGATCGGATTGTTATCCAGCGCTTAGAGGACTTAATAAAGAAACAACCTACTACGGAAAAAGATATGAAACATAATCGTATACAACCTACACTACACGGAGATTATGGAGATTTGCATAAAGAAATCCCGCCATTATATATTGAAGGGCTCAAAGAATTTTTATTACGTTTAGAACAATTTATCCACGAATCTATTGATGAAGATACTTTACTATATGGGGTTGATGGAAAATTCTATGCTCCTACAATAAAAATCAATAACCATTTTGAAACAAGTATGAATGGGCTATTTTTAATTGGAGA
>NZ_JBFUIN010001336.1:0-538 GCF_056401855.1 Bacillus sp. P4_D3 | reverse complement strand
AGTTAAAATAGATGGTGTTGCTATCGAATGAAATAGAAGTGCAGGCGCAACTCCGAAACTAACAATATCAGCTAAGGAATCCAATTGTACACCAAATTCACTGTTCACTTTTAATTTTCTCGCAATTCTTCCATCAAGGAGATCTAAAACAGCTGAAAAGAAAATAAAAATGGAGGCTACTTCCAAATAGTCACTCATATTCATGGTAATTGAAAAAACACCGCACAATAAATTTCCAATCGTAAATAAATTGGGTACAGCTTTTACTATCTGATTGAACAAGGTTGTCCCCCCTAAGTTGATCAAACTTCACATTTATGTAGCATTTTCTATATATTCTTCCGTTATTCTTGAAAATATATGACCACTGTATGCTAAGTAAATTTCGACAAGAGAAAAGCCGATTTCCTGTACGTTATGTTGGTTTATAAACATGTTTGATCAAAGGTAAGTCTATTCTCTCTAAAAGTTGCATTATATCTTCATATAGTCATAAAATTAATCTGTGGTCGAAAATGCGTAAAGAGCTGCTAGAATG
>NZ_JBFUIN010001335.1:0-539 GCF_056401855.1 Bacillus sp. P4_D3 | reverse complement strand
TCACTAAATAAAAAACATTATAAATATGTGCACGCTCATTACCTAACAGTTAAATCTAAAGGAAAACTAATTCGAGTTACAGGGAAAAACCGTAGTTCTAAATATCCTGGTGTAGAGAAAGTTTATATAAAACCTAAAAAAGGAACTTTTCTAAAACCACCTACATCAATGGGACATCGATGTGGATACGTTTTAGCAGCGGCCTATTTTAAAACAGAAGCTAAAAAAATAGCCTTCGAAGCTGCTAAAGAAATTTCATTTGAAATCCAAAAAGAATAAAAACAATATATATACACCAACAGATAAAAATATACTAAAAATCATATTTCTTATAATTTTAATTTATTTACTAAATAGAAGACTCCAAAATGATTTAATTTATATATGGTAAAATATATCCATCGCTAATATGTCCAAACATGTAATTTTCATAGAAGCAAAATTACAACTAGACTTATACAACATGATTCAAAAATCAATGAAGGAATGTTTTAAGTGAAAGGACATATTCGAAAAAGAGGAACAAAGTGGTGTATTAT
>NZ_JBFUIN010001334.1:0-539 GCF_056401855.1 Bacillus sp. P4_D3 | reverse complement strand
TTTTCCTTGTTTTGAACTAAGGCATTCAACTTTTTTAAATATGCATTTTCCATGCGTAAACGCTCATTTTCCGCTTGTAGTGCCTCTATTGAACCGTCAACTACACTTTGTCCTTTAGTTGTACTTGTTTTTTTCTTTTCCATGGATGGACGCCCCTTTTTCTTTGATTGTAGGGCATCCAATCCTCCTGTTTCATAAGCTACTTTCCATTTCCGAAGTGTTTCGCAAGAAGGAATATTGAAAAGCGCTGCTGTTTCCCTGATAGATGTCCCTTGTTCATTCATATAATGAAGTACATCTAGTTTATACTCGGAAGAGTAGGATGTATATCGTTTTTTAAAAGCTTTTTCACCTAAAGATTCATATCGTTTAATCCATTGATAGAGCTCACTAGCATCAACACCTATAGATGTAGCAATTGTCCCTCCACCTTCAGCCCCATCTAAATACCGTCGCACTGCTTGTATTTTGTCTTGTGAAGAAAATTTAGCCATAAAAAAGTGCACCTCCAATTGTTAGACTGTGTCTAACAATTGGGG
>NZ_JBFUIN010001333.1:0-541 GCF_056401855.1 Bacillus sp. P4_D3 | reverse complement strand
CTATTTTGTTCTTCTGTKACAGCTGCTGAAAGAATGGAAATCGAAGCTTCTTCTACTTTACGATATCCTTCTTCACAAATAACATCTGTTATCATTTGCTTCGTACGCTCTTTTTCCTCACCATTTTTACTAACTGCTTTCCTCGTACGTAAAAATGCTGATTCCATGACGTACACGTCCGTCAACATATTTGATAGTACACGTGAATATTCTTGCTCCTGATCAATTTTTAAGTCCGGAGTTTTAGAGAGCGTTTTCAAAGATTGTTTCAACAATTTTTTCGATAATAAAATGTAACGATGGTTTCTTTCTACATTTGATATATCACTTTCTACTACATGATCTTCAATTTGCTCAAATTGTTTCATTAACATTTTAGCAACTGTTAATCTATTAATTTCGTTCGTTCCTTCAAAAATACGGCTAATTCTAGCATCACGATATAAACGTTCTACTTCGTATTCTTGCATATAACCGTATCCACCATGAATTTGTACAGCCTCATCTACAATATTGCCAAGTGTTTCAGAAGCATTTACTT
>NZ_JBFUIN010001332.1:0-542 GCF_056401855.1 Bacillus sp. P4_D3 | reverse complement strand
CTATAAATATAGTCATCATGTGTTCTAGGAATTAATTTAGAAAGCCCTGTTGTCCCTCCTGATAATTGGAGAAACGCAACATCACTTGGCTGAACTTCTGGTAATGGAACCGGATCCATATAAAGATTATTTATGTTCACAAATTCTTCTTCTTCCCCCACTACGATTACATGTTGTAAGGTTGGAACTTTCTCTTTCACTTCTCTTGCTAGTTTTCGATAATCAAATCCGAGTGCCTTATCTGAAATAACGTAAGCGCTCGCCTCACCAAACTCACAAAAATAACTAATTTCACTGCTTCGATGTGAAGGTAGCGCAAAAACAGGAAGCGCTCCAATTCGAAATAGTGCAAAACATATTTCGAAAAACTCTATAACATTGGGTAGCTGAAGAACAACTCGGTCCTCTTGCTTTATTCCTAAATTCAATAAACCTGCAGCTAAGCGATCTACCTTTTTATCAAGTTCACTATACGTTATATGTGTATTACTACTTACAATCGCAATTTCATCTCCATGCTTTTCAGCGCGTTCTCTTAACAT
>NZ_JBFUIN010001331.1:0-542 GCF_056401855.1 Bacillus sp. P4_D3 | reverse complement strand
GTTTTATAAAGCGAATGTATTATATGAGGTTTATTGGGAAGTTTGCAAAAGCTGAGGGAGAGAAGAATGGGGAAAATTTCTTTGTACAATGTCTTTCTCCAATACCTTTAACTTTACAAGAGTTATTTCCGACTGGAAAATATTTATTTGAAGGATTATGCAGTAATAAAAAGAATGAAAAAATCTTTACTGATTTAAAGAAGCGTAAATTAGAAAAGCAACTGGTTATGTTTCGTCTTTATTATGATCGTGGAAATTTATTACTGGAATTAATATGCACAGAAGAGCCTCGGGAAATAGCATCTTCATATAAATTGATTCCTTCACCAAAGGTCTCAAATTATAAAAAGAGAGCGTCTTTGGAACGGAAGTTAGGCAACGGTTACTTATCATTTCTTATGCCTAAATTACCAAAAGACTTTGAGCCTCCAGAATTATTGTGGCATGAAGGAAGGCTATATGGAAATTTATCGTTAAAATCATCAATAAGTTCAATTTCATATTTTGAGCAAAGAAAAGAATGTAAATATATTGAAATAAAC
>NZ_JBFUIN010001330.1:0-546 GCF_056401855.1 Bacillus sp. P4_D3 | reverse complement strand
GTGTAAGCTAATGACCTATATTTTAGAGGAAAAAGATGTACTTATTTTAGATGAACCGACAAATCATCTAGACTTACCTTCAAGGGAACAACTTGAAAATACATTGGCTGAGTATAATGGAACATTAGTTATAGTTTCTCACGATCGATATTTTCTAGAGAAAACAACTAACACGAAACTTGTGTTTTCAAATCATATGATACAAAAGCAGCTAGAGGAACCTATTAAAACAAGAGATGATATTGAAGAGCTACGTTTAACGTTAGAAACAGAGAGACAAGAAGTATTAGGTAAATTAAGCTTTTTAACTTTTAACGATAAAGAATATAAAGAACTTGACGAACGATTTAAAGAACTTACGAAACAGATAAAAGCACTTTAATGTGATTATGGGAACCTTCTAGCTAGGAGGTTCCCATAATTACTGATTTTTATACGGGATTAAGGGGTGGGAACATGAGAGAAGAAAATTTGACTAGGTTATTTAGAATAGACTGTGGTGATATTTACTTACAAGAGTTTACCATTCAAGATGCGGAGAGTATT
>NZ_JBFUIN010001329.1:0-546 GCF_056401855.1 Bacillus sp. P4_D3 | reverse complement strand
ACAATATGCTTACTCCCCCCATCCAGTAAGAAATACACTGTATCATGATTCTCAATATATGATGCAGCGCATCGCAAGCCTTGAAAGCCAATTAGCTAAGTTAATCTCCTTAATCGAAGAAAACAATCATTTAATAAAATCAATGGAACAACAGCAAAACCAAGTTTGTGCACCAGCTGGAGGTTCTGTTATTGTTCGGATGTAATTCGAATTCAAAAAAACACACTTTGTTGTATAAAGTGTGTTTTTTGAATTATTTTCTTTTTGTATGAAACCCTTGCGTAATTCGGTCTAATATAATCGCAATCACGACGATAGCTAGTCCCGCTTCAAATCCCATTMCGATATTTACTTGTGTTACAGAGCGATATACATCAACGCCGAGACCTGGCGCTCCTACAAGTGAAGCTGTTACAACCATCGATAACGAAAGCATAATACTTTGATTCACTCCAGCCATGATCGTTCCGGTTGCGAGTGGTAATTGTACTTTAAATAATTTTTGTGATGTGGTAGAGCCAAACGCATTCGCAGCTTCAATTAAAT
>NZ_JBFUIN010001328.1:0-547 GCF_056401855.1 Bacillus sp. P4_D3 | reverse complement strand
GATTTCAAATTTTGCTCCAACAGTTGCAAATACCAGAAGACCTTATAAATCAATATTTACATGGCGGTGGAATTGAAAAGCTAGTTATTGATAAAGCGAATAAAAGTTGGCATTTTGACTTACAAGTGCCACGTATTTTGCCGACAGAATTATATGAGTTGCTAGAAACAAAGCTTAAGCAATCATTTTCTCATATTGCAAGAACAACATTTGCATTAGAAACAGAGAATAAACAATTTACAGAAGAAGAAGTGAAGGCATATTGGCCGCTTTGTACAGAACGAATTACATTTTCACCTATGTTCGCGTACTTAAAGAAGCAACTTCCGCAGGTCAATGGCGTGAAGTTGCTAGTAAATGTGAATAATGAGCTGGAATCTACTGCTTTAAAGAAAAACGTTGCGAAACCAGTAGGGGATCAATACGAAGCTTTTGGATTCCCACGTTTTCAGTTAGACACACATATAAAGCAAAATACAGAAGAAATGCAAAAGTTTCGTGAGCAAACACAGGAAGAAGATCGTCAACGAGTTATACAGGCTATGGA
>NZ_JBFUIN010001327.1:0-550 GCF_056401855.1 Bacillus sp. P4_D3 | reverse complement strand
AATCTAGATATTGCATTAGACCCTGTATACGCTACGATGCGTTCGGAATGTCATATGGTAAAACATATATACGACACATTAGTGTATGTAGACGGAAATACAAACAGTGTAGAGCCAAGACTTGCGTTTTATTGGGAATATGATGACCAGAAATATATATGGACCTTCTACTTACGAAAAGGTGTTCAATTTCATAATAAAAAAGAACTAACCGCTTATGATGTTGAACAGACATTTAAACGATTCTTGAAATCGAAAAATAATCCACATGCTTGGATGTTACAGCACGTTGAAAGTTTACATATTCTTGATGACTATATTGTGCAGATTCGTTTATCTACAGATAATAAGTTGTTTTTACATGCTTTAAGTACAGAACAGTGTTCGATTGTAAATGAAGATGAAGACGGGAAGTTAATCGGTACTGGACCGTTTCGGTTATGTGAAAAGAATGAGGATGTATTCGTATTAGAAGCAAATGATTTATATTTTCGCGAGCGACCTTTTCTCGACCGAATTGAATTATGGAATGTAGAGCACAGAGTTAATA
>NZ_JBFUIN010001326.1:0-550 GCF_056401855.1 Bacillus sp. P4_D3 | reverse complement strand
CCCTTCAACTCCTTGAAGAGCATTCTCTCTAAGTTCCATCACCATAAACACTTCATCTGGCACTTCAAATGGTGCTTTTATGTTCCAATCACTTGCTTTCTTAAAACCAAATTTCGGATAGTACTCTGGATGCCCTAATACCACAACAGATCCAAACCCAAGTTCTTTCGCTTTTTCTAACGCCGCTACGATAAGTTTTCCGCCAATTCCTTTTTTCTGATGGCCTGGGGCTACTGAAACTGGTGCAAGTGCTAATGATTCTACAGAAGTTCCGTCTTGTTCTATTGTAATTTTTGATAACATAATGTGCCCGACTATGCCTCCATCTGCCGCAACGATTGATAATTCTGGAATAAATGCATCACATTTTCTAATGCGACTCACAAGTTCATGTTCTGTTTTATCACTGAATTCTTCATTTAAAAACGCTTCTTTTACAACTTCTTCAGTCTTACTATAATCATTTTGTTGTTCTTGTCTAATCTTTATCACTTTATATTACCCTCTATTCTTTCTAATTTCTTTTTCAATTTTACGAAGCGCTTTTTTC
>NZ_JBFUIN010001325.1:0-551 GCF_056401855.1 Bacillus sp. P4_D3 | reverse complement strand
AAATTACTTACACGTTCTTTCGGTCCATATGCGACAGCTTTCTCTGAGGCGCCAGTACTAATCGTATGTTTAGCAACACCATATGAATCAAAGTTTCGTGAAAAGATATTTGATCCAATTGACTTCGTTCCTGATTCAGTATGGGAAGAGGAAGGAATTAAGAGTAGCTGTCTAGCAGCACAAAACTTAATGTTGGCTGCACATGCGAGAGGACTTGGCACTTGTCCAATGACAGGACCTGTATTGTTAGCTCAAGATGAACTGCGACAATATTTACAAATTGAGCCTCAAAAACAAATTAATATGGTAATTTCACTTGGGTTTCCGAAAGATAAGCCGAAGAAACTTTCTCGAAAAGAAGTTGATGAGATTACAACATTTATTTTCTAAATGTTATGTAGAAAAGACATTGAAATGCCAATGTCTTTTTATTTTGAATGAATATTTCTTTAGTGAATTGGGCTAAAATGATGAATAAGGTGGAATTACTATTTATTTCTTAAAAAAAATTAATGTTCTTAAAATGAAAGTATGGTACAGTAATCGTGAGC
>NZ_JBFUIN010001324.1:0-551 GCF_056401855.1 Bacillus sp. P4_D3 | reverse complement strand
GAAGAGTATATTTATTTTTATAACTATAAACGGTTCCAAAAACGACTCAACCACCGAGCTCCGATAGAATATCGAATCTCGATGGCTGCTTAGTCTTTTTAATATTGTCTACTTGACAGGGATAAGACCATTATGGTCCTTTTCTTTTTCAGTTTTTCAAAAGAATAATAAATTAAGACTAAATCTCACTCTTGTTCAAAAACTGCTCAATTTCTTTTATTACATGTTTTGCGCCTTCTATACTAACAGTAATGCTTCCATTTGCTAATGAAATATTTTGGTCTGAAACATCACCTGTTATTTGACAAGCATTGTAAGGTTGATATTTTTGTAAAATGACTTTGTCTTCTTCTACAAAAATTTCAAGTGGTGATTTAATTTGTATTCCTAATACATCTCGTAATTCTTTAGGAATAACTATCCGTCCCAATTCATCTACTTTTCGAATAATTCCTGTTGCTTTCATGTTACTCCCCCCTTACTCTCTATTTATTTTTTTCACCTCGCTATTTTCATTTTATCACTATATATTTGGTAATGGCTTACTCTTT
>NZ_JBFUIN010001323.1:0-551 GCF_056401855.1 Bacillus sp. P4_D3 | reverse complement strand
TGTAAAGTATGTCCTTCTTTATCACCCCATATAATAGAAGTTACTAGTAATATTCCGCTGACAAGAGGGCTAGGAAGTAGTGCATCAGCGATTGTAGCAGGAATAGAGCTTGCGAATCAACTTGGAAATTTACATTTAACAACTGATCAAAAGGTCCAAATTGCTACAAATTTTGAAGGACATCCAGATAATGTTGCTGCTTCTATTCTAGGTGGAACTGTAATCGGAGCACTGGATGGAAAGAATGTTTCGGTTGTAAGGATTGAAAGTAAGGAATTAGGCGTAATTTCTCTTATTCCGAATGAAGAGCTAAATACGGATGAAAGTCGATCTGTATTACCAGAGATGTTTCCGTTTCATGAAGCGGTTAAGGCTAGTGCGATAAGTAACGTATTAGTAGCTGCGTTATGTCAAAAGAAGTGGGAAGTTGTAGGTGAAATGATGGAAAGAGATCATTTCCACGAGCCATATCGTTTAGAACTTGTACCGTTATTACCATCAATTCGTAAATGTGCAAAAGAATTCGGAGCATATGGCACAGCGCTTAGTGG
>NZ_JBFUIN010001322.1:0-551 GCF_056401855.1 Bacillus sp. P4_D3 | reverse complement strand
TTACTAACATATTTACCATAAACGCTAATACAGAACCAAGAGCTCCCATATTTGCAAATAAGCTACCCATTAGTAAACCACCAAGACCACCTAGTAATAAACCTTTCATAAAGCCACCTTTATTACTTTTTGGTGCTGTGTTTGTTGCTTTTGTTTTTGAATCTGTTGTCGTTTTTTGTGAATTTACATTAGAATCTTTTTTGTTTAAATCAACTTTTGAATTTTGACCAGAACTTGGTGTATATGATTTTTTACCAGATTTGTAACTTTTCGCTTCCGCGTGATTTACGAACATAAAGCTACTAGCCCCAAAGATAACCATGAATGCTGTCATTACTGCTACAAGTTTTTTCAACATATTATATCCATTCTCCTTTTATATAGATATATGTGAAATCTACCTTTCTTTTAAAACAAGAATGATAGATTTATTTTAAAACCTTTTTAAAGGTTCTTATGAACTCATTATATGAACTTTTGTCGAAATATGCAAGTATTATTTACTATCGACAATAATTCCATAACAAAGGAAAAATTAAGAAAAACGGAAT
>NZ_JBFUIN010001321.1:0-552 GCF_056401855.1 Bacillus sp. P4_D3 | reverse complement strand
GATTATGGGAAGTACATACGAATGAAGATTTTGAGACGAAACACTTCGCTTTTCGTGTAGATTTAGAGTTTTTAAAGATTTCTAAATTGTGGTTAGAGAATCGTGAAATAGAGGTGGTAGGAAGTCAGGGTAAAGGAAATCAAGAGCCAATTGTCCAAAGGTGGATGCCAGCTGCAAGCGTATATTTTCTGGATTGTGATGGAAATAAATTAGAGTTTATTTCTATGTTATATGATGATCCAGATGAATTAGAATATGCAACGTATTTAAGTGAATGGAATGCGGAGCACTAAGAAAAATAAAGTGAAACTTTAATCAGTAGGAGTTTTACAGCTTTGTATTATGTTAAATAGATAGGAACAAAATAAAATCCCTCAAGAAAAGGCACGTTCTTGAAGGATTTTTTTATGCTTTATATATTTTATATTGTTTGTAACGTATTAATTATATTCACTTTTAGATATCTCAGCGCGTTGAATAAAACCGTCAGAGAAGCTGAAATAAAGAGAATAGCTTCCTCGATTATATATATAACCTACACTAGTCATATCC
>NZ_JBFUIN010001320.1:0-553 GCF_056401855.1 Bacillus sp. P4_D3 | reverse complement strand
GTGCTTCGGTTCGTCCACACAATATCCGCCGGGAATGTCCTCGCTGCATACAATGAATACAGTTTCCAAAAATGGAGCGACGGATCACCTCCGCAATAACCGTGAACTTGTCCAACCGCAAATGGTTTGCTTATTCTCGTAGTAAAAATCGCTACGTTATAAAAATCGTGTATTGGATCGCCAAAATCATATCCCCCAAAATCGATAACGATAAACTCCTTATTATGAATCATACTATTTGCTGGATGGAAGTCATCGTGTAAAAATGTGATTGGACAATTTTTCAATAAATCTTTATGATTTTTTACAAAGGTTAATACGGGCTTCAAATCCAGAAAGTTCACCCCATAACCTGCTAATGCTTCTATATATCTTTCGTACTTATTCCATCTAATTGTTTCCCATTTATTACTTGCACTTTCTCTTTCAATTGAGTGAATCCTCTTTAGTACTTCTCCTGCTTTTCTTCCTGCATTATACTGTTCTTCCGCCGATAGCTTACTTAAGCCCTCTTCACCATTTACACCTCGGGTCCATTCAAATACTTGAACAC
>NZ_JBFUIN010001319.1:0-553 GCF_056401855.1 Bacillus sp. P4_D3 | reverse complement strand
ATATAAACCATGGTAAGTTTGCAACATTTGAGTGAATGTAACTAAACACAATATATATAAATACAATTAATTTACTTACAGTTAACCAAAATTCCATAACATTAATCTACTTTCCCTGTTAAGTAATAAATCGCAATTTGCGTGCGATGTTCTAGTCCAGTTTTCCCTAAAACTGATGTAATATAATTTGCTATCGTTCCTTCAGATATGAAAAGTTGCTTCGAAATTTCTTTATTTGAGAACCCTTTCGCAATTAGTGCGATAATACTAAGCTCTCTTTCTGTAAAAAGACTCTTATCAATTTTAGATTCTTCCTCTTTACTTTCCATTAAATTAGACTTAATTTTATCAAGCACTACATCTTGCATGACAGTTTGGCCGTTATATACGCCTTTTATTGCATCACGAATACGCTCCGGATCATTATTTTTTAATAAATAACCTTTCGCTCCGTTTTTTACTGCGTCCAAAATATATTCATCATCATCAAATGTCGTTAAAATGAGAGGCTTCGTTTTTGTCTCTTCACAAATTAACTTCGTCGCCTCTACCC
>NZ_JBFUIN010001318.1:0-554 GCF_056401855.1 Bacillus sp. P4_D3 | reverse complement strand
ATACAGAAGTTGGATTTATTACTTCTGTTTCTGAGTCATTCTGTTCTTCTTGTATGAGAGCTCGTATTTCGGCAGATGGTAAATTTTTCACGTGCTTATTCAGAGCAGATGGAACAGATTTACGAACGCTTCTTCGGGAAAATATTTCTGATGCATCATTATTAAAAATTCTAAAAGGTGTATGGGAGTACAGAAAAGATCGGTATTCAGATGAACGAACGGCAGAAAGTACAAAAAATCGTCCTAAAATTGAAATGTCTTATATTGGTGGATAACGAAAGGAGGATTCTGCATGGAAGAGCGTTATTCAAGGCAAGTTTTATTTTCTGGAATTGGTGAAATGGGCCAAAGAAAAATAAGAGAAAAGCATGTGCTCCTAATCGGTGCGGGTGCACTAGGAGCTGCAAATGCGGAAGCGCTAGTTAGAATGGGAATTGGGAAATTGACAATTGCTGACCGTGACTACGTCGAATGGAGTAATTTACAGCGGCAACAGTTATATACAGAAGAAGATGCACAGCAGTGTAAACCAAAAGCAATTGCAGCTGCAGAAC
>NZ_JBFUIN010001317.1:0-555 GCF_056401855.1 Bacillus sp. P4_D3 | reverse complement strand
ATGCAAGGGTCTACAGAGAGCAATCGGTTGCTGGGAAGATTGCGATACCGCATGATGGAAAGACACCTGTGAGTGTTGCTTTGAACGTGATAATTAGTAAAAGCAAACGGTACCTACCGTTATCAGGGCTAAGATGGTCATTATGACAATTTGGGTGGTACCGCGGAAAAATCCGTCCCTATTTATAGGGGCGGATTTTTGTATTCTTTGAAAGGAGGTGAGTGACCGTGGATGATGATGACGACGACAACAACAATAAAGTAAATAAAAATAAAATTAATGGAGGGAAATATAATGGATCAAATAATGAAGCGCTCACTCACACGAGAATGTACGGAGCATAGCGGGAAGGTTGTATTACTACAAGGGTGGGTAAAAAAGATTCGTCATCTAGGAAATGTTAGCTTTTTATTATTAAGGGACCGAACGGGAGTTATTCAATGTGTATTAGAAAACGAGTTATCCGGATACAAAGTTGATGTTGAAAGTGTCGTCCAAATAATTGGAGAAATAGTAGAGACACCGAAAACAGAATTAGGTATTGAAGTACTTGCA
>NZ_JBFUIN010001316.1:0-556 GCF_056401855.1 Bacillus sp. P4_D3 | reverse complement strand
GTAATACTAGCTATTGTATTTTTAACTTTAGGTGAATTTTTTATGTTATTTATGCTGTTTTTACCGAAAGCGGATACATCATTTGTAAAGGCAATTTATAATAATATTGAGATGATATTAACGTTTGGTGGGGCTATATTTTTTATTTTTTTATGGATTAGGTTTGTAGAAAAAAGGTCATTTTCATCCATTGGTTTTTGGAAAGTACAATGGATGGGAAAGTATTTGAGAGGTGCGTTAATAGGATTTGTCTTCATTTCAATACCAGTAATTGTACTTGTATTAACAGGGATTGTAAAACTACAAATGCAACAAATTACGGCAACCGCCATATTTGGTATTGTAGGATCTTTAATTGCTTTTTTAGTACAAGGTGCAACGGAAGAAATTATTGTACGAGGCTGGTTGTTTCCAGTTATTTCTGTTAGAAGTCGTATATGGGTTGGGATTATAGTGACGTCCTTTTTATTCGGTTTTCTTCATTTACTTAATCCCGGTATTACAATTCTTTCAATATCCAATATAATATTAGTTGGTGTATTTACAGCATTTTACG
>NZ_JBFUIN010001315.1:0-557 GCF_056401855.1 Bacillus sp. P4_D3 | reverse complement strand
CCTTATAAGGAGGAACAAATGCGAGAAAAATCATTACGGACAAAAATTACAAAGCTATATAAATAAAAACAATCCTAGTGTATGTACTAGGATTGTTTCATTTCGCTAATGTTGTTTATTTATAAAACACTTTATCAACGTTATATTTCGCTTTGTATTTATTAATGATGTAAGTTTCGTAAATTTCTCTTTCTGTTGGATCTTCTACGATACATGCATCGATACGGTATACTTCATCACGATTATTTTTGATTGGCGAAACATTATCTTCAAAATGCTTTTTAATACGTTGTCTAATTTTACGAGCTTTACCTACGAAAAGAAGTTCGTCATTAATATTGTAAAACATAAAAATGCCGCCTTTATCTCTAGGGAACAAGTGGAAATCGATAAAACCGTTAATTGGAGTAATTAATGGCTCATCTCCTTTAATAACTTGGTTACGTTCAGTAATTGAAACATCAGCTTCAGGAATATTAATTTTAATCAAGTTCATTCACGTCCTCTTTTATTATAAAGATAAATAATAGCATAAGTATGTAAGAAAAGCTATATTC
>NZ_JBFUIN010001314.1:0-559 GCF_056401855.1 Bacillus sp. P4_D3 | reverse complement strand
CCCTTTTAGGTGCTCATCCAATTGGTTAGTTGTTAATTATCTATATTCATTCTAATCAAAGTACACTTATATCTTATTAACAACATAAAAAACCACTCTTTACTATTTTAAGAATAGTAGATAAATACTTTAGTGAGGCAACGCATATACAAGTTAGATTTTTCAATATAATTTTGTTATTTATGTCTATAGTTGCCTGGATTGTAACGTTATGAGATAGCTGAAGTCTTATATGAGTTTCAGGCTTTTTTATTTTGTCAAAAATATCTTTTAAAGATAAATTTATCTCCGCATTTAAATATAGAAAAGGACACATCTATTGCATGTTATTAACTTAAGGTATGTTCTTTTAAAGCATATTATAAATATACATAGTGAGAAATGAAACAATAATTATTCAAATGAAAAACCCCCTGAATTTTTAAAGCAATCCAGGGGGTTTTTTACCGATGATTCTCTATATTTCATACCGATCACAAACTTTTTTAGGATAATGGTATGTCCAAGTTTAATAGTTTTTTGCACGAGAGCCATCTTTTTTATATTTATTTAATTATCC
>NZ_JBFUIN010001313.1:0-560 GCF_056401855.1 Bacillus sp. P4_D3 | reverse complement strand
CGTTAAGAGTCCATGAAGATAGCGGGACGCCGCGAGGTATTTATTGTAATATCGGACATTGTTCTGAATGCCGCGTGACTGTAAACGATCAAACGAACGTACGAGCATGCTTAACGGTTGTAGAAAACGATATGGTTGTTGAAAGCGGAAAACAGCATCCAAATATCGTGAGAGAGATGGTGAAAAAGCGATGATCGATGTAATTATTATTGGTGCAGGACCAGCAGGATTATCAGCTTCCATCTCTTGTGCACGTTTTGGACTTAACGTACTTGTTATTGATGAATTTATGAAGCCGGGCGGGAGATTGTTAGGACAGTTGCATCAAGAGCCTACTGGGGAATGGTGGAACGGAATAGAAGAATCAAAGCGCCTTCATGAAGAAGCAAAATCCCTTTCAGTCGATATTCGGTGCGGTGTTTCCGTATATAACTTAGATAAAGATGAAAGGTCTTGGTTCGTGCATACAAATATCGGTACGTTAGAAGCACCTTTCGTACTAATTGCTACTGGGGCTGCTGAGTATTCTATTCCCCTTCCTGGCTGGACACTTCCAGGAG
>NZ_JBFUIN010001312.1:0-560 GCF_056401855.1 Bacillus sp. P4_D3 | reverse complement strand
CCTTTATACTCGAACTTATTTACGAAAAAGAGAGACATTGCGAAAGTTATTATAAATCGCGGGAAATATATTGTGTAAATAGGAGGAAAGCGATATGAAAAAGATTGGTTTTATCGGTTTAGGTAACATGGGTCTTCCAATGTCTAAAAATTTAGTTAAATCGGGCTACACAGTATATGGAGTGGACTTGAATAAAGAGGCTGAAGCTTCCTTTGAAAAAGAAGGAGGAATTATCGGCTTATCAATCTCAAAACTAGCAGAGACATGCGATGTGATTTTTACAAGTTTACCTTCACCTCGTGCTGTGGAAGCGGTATATTTTGGGGAAGAAGGATTATTTGAAAATAGCCACTCGAATGTAGCTTTAATTGATACAAGTACAGTATCTCCACAATTAAACAAACAATTAGAGGAATCGGCGAAGGAAAAGAAAGTAGACTTTTTAGCAGCACCTGTTAGTGGCGGGGTAATTGGTGCAGAAAACCGTACATTAACGTTTATGGTTGGTGGATCGAAAGAAGTATATGAAAAAACTGAATCTGTCATGGAAGTACTTGGAG
>NZ_JBFUIN010001311.1:0-562 GCF_056401855.1 Bacillus sp. P4_D3 | reverse complement strand
TTGACTAAGCGGGGGTTGTGTCATTTGTAAACGAGCAGCTGCTCGTCCAAAGTGCAATTCCTCTGCCACTACAACAAAATATTGCAAATGCCGTAATTMCATTTTGGACACCCTTTTCATTTTCGATTAATACATCTAATATATTAATAACATATAATTTATATATTAGACAAATATTTCGAATGAACGTATAGTAGAAATTGCGAATTATTTTTTACAATTTTTATGTAAAAAAACAAAAAGGTGGTTACTGTATGAAATGGTGGAAGTTAAGCGGACAAATTTTATTATTATTTTGTTTCGCTTGGACAGGTGAATGGATTTCAAAACAGGCACACCTCCCAGTTCCAGGAAGTATAATCGGTATTTTTTTATTATTAATCTCATTAAAATTTAACATAGTGAAAAAAGAATGGATACAAGACGGTGCAGACTTTTTATTAAAAGAACTTATTTTATTTTTCATCCCTTCTGCAGTCGCTGTCATTCGTTACAAAGATACATTATCACAATATGGAATCGATCTCATTTTAATTATCGTGATTAGTACACTTTGTGTCAC
>NZ_JBFUIN010001310.1:0-562 GCF_056401855.1 Bacillus sp. P4_D3 | reverse complement strand
TTTATATAGCGATTGTTGCAGCTATAAGTATTTTTATCCTTTCAATTATTTTTCTATATTTTAACCCTTATAGCAATCAAATGCTTGATAAGGAAGTATATATCACTGTATTTTTTATTTTGTTACTTCCGTCTTTTTTAGCAGTTATTGCAGTGCTTGTTAGGAAAAAGATTTTGATGATCCTTTGTGGAGGTTGGTTATTACCTGGGACTCTGTATTTTAGTGTAGCTGCAATACCTACGTTATGGAATTTATACATTATATTTCTAATGATTTATTTTATATCTACCATCTCCAAAACGTCAACAACTATCACAAGCGATTAAAAGGGTGGATGAATAGGTTTCAAGGAGTAGCAACCAAATACTTGGACAATTACCTTTATTGGTTCAACTTTCTTCAACAAAGCAAAAAATTGGCGGAAAAAGAACAGATAAATCAAATGCTACTTAGTGCCTGTCAAAATTCTAATCAAATCACTGTGAATTTTCTGCGTGAAGTATAAAAAACAGCCATTCCTTAGTGAAACAGCTGTTTTTGTAATTCAATAAAAGCTCCCAGA
>NZ_JBFUIN010001309.1:0-564 GCF_056401855.1 Bacillus sp. P4_D3 | reverse complement strand
TCAACACTTGTTAACATAATATTTTTATGAAAAACCACCGTTCGAATGAATGACTTGCCCAGTAACCCACTTCGCCTCTTCACTTACTAAAAAAGCGATTAAACGGGCAGCATCCACCGGTTCTCCCACTCTACCTTGCGGGAATTTCCATACTAAATGATGCTGTAATTCCTCTGTAATCCATCCTGTATTCGTTGGTCCTGGATCAACAGCATTGACTGTAATCCCCTTCTCCATAGCTACTGGTGCAACTGACTTTGTAAATGCTTCTATTGCTCCCTTTGTTGCTACGTATGCCAGTTCATCTGGCATTGGCGCTAGTGACTGCCCAGAAGTAAGATTGATAATACTTCCACTCGTTTTAAGTGAAAAATGTTTCATAAATAATGAACTTAATAGCATAGGAGCACGAACATTGACCGTATAATGTTTATCTAACTGCTCTACATCTAACTCTTCAATTTTCGTATGAGTAGAATACGCCGCATTATTAATAAGAATAGATGGCTCACCTAAACGTTCTGATACCATATACAATACACGATTAGGCGAATAAGACTGCGA
>NZ_JBFUIN010001308.1:0-564 GCF_056401855.1 Bacillus sp. P4_D3 | reverse complement strand
TCCCTACTGAAGATGATGTCCTTCGCATCGCAACAGCTTACATGCAATATTATCGTGAAACTGGTATTTATGGGGAACGTACTGCCTACTGGACAGAACGGTTAGGCTTCGATCACATAAAAGAAATACTACAGGATACAAGTATGGTCACGATGTTAAATGAGCGTTTCCAAACAGCGCGTAGCACATATAAAGAAGCTTGGGGACAGGCACTAGAAACGAAATCATTAAAAGCTATGTATGAAGTAGAAACTGTGAAATAAGGAGCTGTGAACCATATGTTACAAACGAAAGAGAAAATAAAAGTTATGCGTGCGGAAGACCTTCCTATTCAAATTGGTAAAGAAGTGCAAATGAAAGACATGTCTATCGCCCTATTTCGTCTTTCAAATGGCGATATTCGAGCTGTAGAAAATCGCTGCCCTCATAAAAATGGACCATTAGCAGAAGGAATTGTATCTGGGGAATTCGTCTTTTGTCCACTACATGATTGGAAAATTTCATTACTAACAGGTGAAGTTCAAAAACCGGATGACGGCTGTATTCAAACGTACGAAGTAGAAG
>NZ_JBFUIN010001307.1:0-567 GCF_056401855.1 Bacillus sp. P4_D3 | reverse complement strand
TAATCCGGCTATCTCCTAACCAAAATAACGTAGTCGCCCCTCTATGTGTTAATAAAGAATTAAATAAAATTACCATTAGAAAGAATACGATAGTACTAGGCAGCATGTTTCTTATTTTCTCGCCATTTCCTTGTACTATATTTAAGATTACTATTAGTATAATCGCTCCAATTAAAAAAAGAGGATGAAGACACATCATACATAGTATCATCACCCCAATATAATAGAAAAAATTCA
The DNA here is from genome assembly GCF_056401855.1 of Bacillus sp. P4_D3. NCBI lineage: Bacteria > Bacillati > Bacillota > Bacilli > Caryophanales > Bacillaceae > Bacillus > Bacillus sp. P4_D3. Next base: position 330 of record NZ_JBFUIN010001307.1, on the reverse strand, counting down.
CAAAAGGATGTAAAGAAGAAAAGCTTATTTTCATAGTCCTTTACCGAAGGTCCTTTCTTATTTTAATACATACACCCATTCAATTGTATCTCCTGGTTTTACTGTAACTACACCAGCACTACGATTCGGAAATGCACCGTTCACACGGTATTTCCAACCACTTGTATCACTTATATCTTTTTCGTATAAATCATTAATCCCTTTTACGTAAACATCACCTTTAGATCCACTCGCATCAACATCTAATCCTGTACTATTTAGTACACTATATACAGTAGCACCTTCTTGTACATCAACCTTTTTCGCACCTAATAAGTATCCTTCATGTCC
>NZ_JBFUIN010001306.1:0-567 GCF_056401855.1 Bacillus sp. P4_D3 | reverse complement strand
CAGAAGAGGAGAAAGAATTGCATCGAATTGCTGTGTTACGTGCAGAACAGCGTCATATTCGTAAGGCGGAGAGTAAGAAGGTAGCTACACTGCTAACTTTTTGATGTAAAATACTTTCCTAGTGGTACTATTTTTGTAATGGGCTAGGGGATTTTATGAAATGAAAAGCGGACACCTAAAAATAGGTGTCCGCTTTTATAGTTTTTTCATCCCCATATCGTATTACAATAACTGCTTAGCAGAAGCAAGCAGCACCGACGATAATTAAGAGGATAAATAATACGACTAGTAGCGCAAATCCATTACCATGTGCGAAGCCCATTGTTATTTCCTCCTTTTATTTTAAGATACAACATACAATATGCAGATGAGCTCCTGTTTGATATGGACGTATATCATGCAATGACATATTTTTTGTATGATAATGTTTAAAAAAAGGAAAGATATAGGAATAACAGTAGTTAGAGAAAGGAACGTATCCATGAAGCACTTTTTAATTGTAATAATTTGTTTTATAGGTGTATTCATATGGATGAACGTTGATGTGGAAATGGGGAAGAAAATGGC
>NZ_JBFUIN010001305.1:0-567 GCF_056401855.1 Bacillus sp. P4_D3 | reverse complement strand
GAATGACATAGTGGCGAATACACAATTTCCAAATACAATCGAAACAATTACAAATGATTTAAAAGTATTAGGGATAGAAAAAGGAATGACAGTTATTGTTCATTCTTCATTAAGTTCGATTGGTTGGATATCAGGCGGTGCAGTTGCCGTAGTAGAAGCGTTAATGAAAGTTGTTACAGAAGAAGGAACGATAATTATGCCAACCCAATCTTCAGATTTATCCGACCCAAAACATTGGTCAAGACCACCTGTACCAGAAGACTGGTGGCAAATTATTCGGGATAACGTCCCAGCATTTGACCCACGTATAACACCAACAAGGGCAATGGGAGAAGTAGTTGAATGTTTTCGTACATATCCGAATGTATTGCGCAGTAATCATCCACTCAGTAGTTTTGCAGCATGGGGGAAACACGCAGAAGAAATTACAGCGAATCATTCACTTTCTATAAGTTTTGGTGAAGAATCGCCATTACGAAAAATAYACGATTTAGATGGATACATATTATTACTTGGTGTCGGTTATGATTCCAATACGTCCATACATTTATCTGAGGTACGTACAGG
>NZ_JBFUIN010001304.1:0-569 GCF_056401855.1 Bacillus sp. P4_D3 | reverse complement strand
GTAATTACACTATCTGCGGTTGAACTATTAAACATATTAATGGCACTTACGATGAGTACAGTTTTTATCTCATTTGTTGTTTTAGCGAAAAGATATTAAGATGTAAGAGAGAAAGGAAGATTAACATATGCAAATGTTGTATGCTTTTGGAATGGGGCTTGTATTATTTTTAGCCGTATTCTTATTTATTCGGAAAGACGTTCAAGGTGGGACGTTAACGAAACGAGGCTTTTATAAAATGATCGGCTGTTTAGTTGTTATGTTTATAGCGATTATCGTAATGATCGTTTTAATAAATCAGTCACTATAAAATTAAAAAATGGAACCTTACTTTAGTAAGGTTTTTCTATTTGAAATTAACACTAAAAATAACCATAAAAACCATTTACTAACTATATTTCCTATTATATAATCCAATAAAATGATAGAAAGGAGAATAGTATATGAACAAAAAAGCTATCTTCTTTTTATTAACATGTCTACTACTTATAGCTAGTATTACTTATATAATATGTAACAAACGAGAACATGTACCACCTATATTAGTATGGGAGGGCCAGGAATACTAC
>NZ_JBFUIN010001303.1:0-569 GCF_056401855.1 Bacillus sp. P4_D3 | reverse complement strand
GCTACGTTGTCATTTATAATTTCTTGCTCTTGTAGTGTAAACTTCTCACTAACAATTTGTTTTTTACTTTGTAATATTTCGTCTATTTGTAATTCATCTGGTATAGAAACATGTTCATTCCAAATATCTCCTAAATAGATCTCATATTCCTCATACTTCTTAATGTATTGTAATTTCGTTTCTTTTGCTGTTTGTAACATCGTGTATTTTTCAATTTCTTCTTCAATACGAGCAATCTCTATCTTCACTTTCTTCTGCAATATACCCGTACTTTTCCCGAAAATTTGCTGAGATTTCATAAAGTATCTTTTCTTTAACTCATTTGCAACGTCAGCAGTATAAAGAAGTAAGTAATCACCGGTAAATCCAGCCCCTTGTTTAATTGTTTCAGCCAACACTTCCGGTCCGAAAGCAATCTCTAACGCATATATGTCTTTCCCTATTTCTTCTGTAAATAACCCTTCTTCTTTTAAGAAGGCTACAATAAATTCTTTCACATGAAAATCAAGTTGCGTTTCAACAGTCTTTTGAAGAGCAGAATAAAAAGCATCTACACGTCTCTGTTTTTC
>NZ_JBFUIN010001302.1:0-569 GCF_056401855.1 Bacillus sp. P4_D3 | reverse complement strand
TTCCCGTATAAAGTACCAGGACCGAGCTTTACTTCCCCATTTGTCATCTCTTCTACCATTTGCATAATTCCATAACCATGCATTGGCTTTACGAGTGACAATAGTATGTAATACGTTGCCTCGGTTAATGGAATATATTTTTGTGCTTTCACATTCATTATAACTACCTCCGATACATCGCCTTATGATATATCGACTTACGATACATCGTATATCGATATTGTATAATCATATTCCAAAATATGCAAGTGTAATTTTAAAATTGAATATCCATTTCTTCGAATTAAAAAATCATGTCAATTTTCTGAATAATTTGTTAAAATATAGAAATACTAACTCTTTTATTATGGAAGGAATGTTACATATGATAAATAAATTAAAAGAAAATATAGGGTCTGTTTTTGTCGGTAAGGAAAATGTAATTGATTTACTCCTCGTTTCATTACTTGCTGATGGACATGTACTGCTTGAAGACGTTCCTGGCACCGGGAAAACTTTGTTAGCAAAAACAATTTCTAAAAGCATTGGTGGTAATTTTTCTCGTGTTCAATTTACCCCTGATGTACTTC
>NZ_JBFUIN010001301.1:0-570 GCF_056401855.1 Bacillus sp. P4_D3 | reverse complement strand
GTTACACTATTACTTGGAGGGGATTTTTCATGACTAAAAAAGGTTCAAYATTTATTACATATTCAGAAGAATTAAAGTTAGCGGCTGTTCAAAGTTATTTAAACGGAGAAGGAAGTTACAATATGATAAAGGAAAAATATCAGATTAGAAGCTCTACACAACTAAAAAATTGGGGAAAAAAATATAAAGAATTTGGTGAAATTACAGATACTCGTGGAAAAAATGGTGGAATGAAAGGTATATCAAATCCTCTAAAAGGCAAACGCGTTCATTTTAAGACGATTGAAGAGGAACGTGACTACTATAAGGCACAGGTTGAATATTTAAAAAAGCAGTATCCGAATCTGTAAATGGAGGTGCACTAAAATATACGGTGAGATATCATATTATTGAATCATTAAAGGGGAAATATCCAGTTATATGGCTTACGAAATTTGCGGGTGTACATCGTTCAAGTTACTATAAGTGGATTCATACAAAAAGTATGAAAAACATGCGACTAGAATCCGAGAAACGATTAAAAAAAGTAATACAATCTATTCACGTAAGGCACAAGGAATATGGTTATCC
>NZ_JBFUIN010001300.1:0-571 GCF_056401855.1 Bacillus sp. P4_D3 | reverse complement strand
GAATAATATAAGACTTCTTGGAGTACGTAGTGATATTGAACGGATATTACAGGCGTTCGATGTATTTGTATTTCCATCCCATCATGAAGGTTTACCTGTTACGCTCATAGAAGCACAAGGAGCTGGGTTACCTTGTATAATATCAGACGCAATTACGAAGGAAGTAGATTTGAATACTGGTTTGACGGATTTTCAAAGTATAAATAGTTTTCCGGTTGTGTGGGCAAAAGAGATTTTAAAGGTTAACAAACGCATACAAAATGCTCAGGAATTGGTTAAAAAGGGAGGATATGATATAACAGAGTCCGCAACGTGGATTGAGAATTTTTATCTTAATATTTCTTAATTAATGTTGATTTTAAGTTTGTAAATCACGTTATTAAGAATTAAAAAGGAGCGCATTTATGTCTAAAGTTTCATGTAATCTTAGGATAGGAGAAATCCCGCTTCATCTGTATCATTTAACTGCGGGGTTTGTTTTACTTGCGCAGCAAGGTGTAATAGATTTAACAGTAGAAAAGTTAAGCAGAAGTAGTAAGGAAAGATTACCTTATAATATGATGGAGGTTAT
>NZ_JBFUIN010001299.1:0-572 GCF_056401855.1 Bacillus sp. P4_D3 | reverse complement strand
TCATAAAGCAGTGTGAGAGAGAGTACGGTAGAAAATTATCAGAGCCGGAAATATACGCGCAACTTATAAAAAGGACTGTACCTTTAGGGTATGAACGTACATCTGAAGGGAATGGATTAATAGATTTATTAAAAGAATAGGAATTATTAAAAACCATCTCATATTCATATGAGATGGTTTTTAGTATGGTTCTGTAGCGTTTAATACAACATCTAATAAACCGGGGAATCTAGCATTTAAGTCTTCTTCACGAATTGAAATGAAACGTTGTGTTCCTTCAAGTCGTGTATACATAACACCTGATTCACGTAAAACCTTGAAATGATGAGATAAAGTTGATTTCGCGATAGGGATGTTTAATGAGCCACAAGATTGCTCATTTTTCTCAAGTAACATATTTACAATTTGTAAACGAATTTGATCGCTAAGTGCATATAAGACTGAAGAGAATTGAATTTCTTCTCGGTTTGGATGATAGAGTGTACGCATTTTTCCACCTGCTTGTATAAGTTAAGATATTTGCACTATAACATACAAAGTGGTATATTTCTATTGTTCGAATATGTTTGAAC
>NZ_JBFUIN010001298.1:0-573 GCF_056401855.1 Bacillus sp. P4_D3 | reverse complement strand
CCTTTTTACTATATTATAGCATAAAAGAAAACTGAAAAATTATAAAAAACTCTATTGAAAGAATTTTTCGATAGAGTTTTTCTTTAATCAATTTATGTTTATTTTAAGAATGCACTTAACATCCATACATGTTGTTCTAATGTCGTATGAATTGCTAATAGCATATCAGCTGACGTTTCATCACCAGCTTCACCAGCTACTTCCATACCTTCTTTTAATTCTTGAATAAGTGCAGAAAAATCGTTTACTAAAGTTTGTACCATTTCTTCTGCAGACTCTTTGCTTGTCCCTTCGATTACAGTTGAAGTTGCTAAATACTCTTTCATTGTCGCTAACGGTTTTCCTTCTAACGCTAAAATACGCTCTGCTAACTCATCAATGTACGTTCCTGCTTCATTATAAAACTCTTCAAATTTCTCATGTAATGTAAAGAAGTGTGGTCCTGTCACATACCAATGATAATTATGCAGTTTCACATATAATACATTCCAGTTTGCTACCTGCTTGTTTAATACTTCAACAACATTTGTTTTCGTACTCATACAATCCACTCCTCTTATCATGTTACTATCT
>NZ_JBFUIN010001297.1:0-573 GCF_056401855.1 Bacillus sp. P4_D3 | reverse complement strand
CTGGCGAAAAGAACCAAGCTGGTCCTACTTTCAAACAATATAATACGCCAAAAACAACACCTACTACTTTTAAAATAGAAAAACAAATTTCTACAATAGATGCATTCCATTTCTTCGTATAAAATGGATAAATCGCACCAATTATCATTACAAGTAATGCGTAATATKGTACTACAGAAGGAACTGAAGTCCGAATCCACGATACAATATGATCAATCATAATAGACGAAGCACCGTTTATCGTAACTGGTACGAAAAACATAAACACCCCAACTAGACTAGCAAGTATAAACCGAAGAATAATCCCCTTCTCTCGCCCTGTCTTAATTACATTACTTTTTAATTCAATTTCACTCAAAATTCGACACCTCCTATTATCTAAATATTCTGTATAATAACGTTAGAATCCTTCTTTCTATTCCTAATATTTAATCATATGAAAAAGCCTATTTTGAAATATACGATCAAAATAGGCTTTTTTCTATTCCCCTGCATAATCATCCACAGTCACTTGAATCACACGATAAGATTCTTCTGCTACTTTCTCATTACTCCCCCTATGCGCATCATATG
>NZ_JBFUIN010001296.1:0-575 GCF_056401855.1 Bacillus sp. P4_D3 | reverse complement strand
AAATAAGCCGTAATATGTTATGTAGTTAGATGAGTTATTGATTAGAAAATTTATCAATTGCTTGAATAGCAAATTCCAATGCTTTTATTCTTCTTTCTAAAAGTGTTCTTTGAGGACTACCAGCCTTTGAMTTTTCATACGCCCTCTCAATTGATGGAAGCAAACCAGTAATGACATTACGAGCTTCTGCTAACTCTTCCAGGGTGTAATGATGGGTTCTTTGATTCCAAACGTTTTCTAGCATTGCTAAGCCGATGCAAACAGCTTTCAGTCGTTTCTTTACTAAAGTAGTATTTGCGCCTTTTTGAGTCATCTGCGACAAAGCATTTTCTAATTTATTGATTGTCGATTGTAAAGATTTTATTGATTCCAATTTATCTACATTTGATACGTTTTCCATTTTAGTGCTGTCCCTTCTTCGTTTCTAAATTATTTTGTTTAATGTTTGATAAAATCGTTAAGAACTTGATTTTACTCGAAATATTTTAACATAAATAACTATATTCAAGTTGGACAATAACTTAAAGGAAAACGGCTACTAAACTTATCATCCCTCCCTTACATCATTCTATATG
>NZ_JBFUIN010001295.1:0-575 GCF_056401855.1 Bacillus sp. P4_D3 | reverse complement strand
GCCTTGCAGCGAGTGATGTTACAGTAAGTCCATTTACACTTGTATTTGAAAAAGCGGGCGTTGCCTTCGCTGCTTCTGTTATGAACGCTGTTATTTTAACTGCAGTTCTATCTGCTGGTAACTCTGGAATGTATGCATCAACTCGTATGCTTTGGGATTTAGCTCGCCAAGGAAAAGCACCAAAGTTCTTAGGCAAATTAGATAGCCGCGGTGTACCTGTTAACGCATTAATCGCAACATCAGTAGTTGGTAGCGTCGCTTTCATCGCTTCTTTATTCGGTGACGGTGTTGTATACATTTGGTTATTAAATGCTTCTGGGATGTCAGGATTTATTGCTTGGGTAGGGATTGCTATTAGTCATTACCGTTTCCGTAAAGCTTATATTGCACAAGGGAAAGATTTAAAAGATTTACCATATCAAGCGAAATGGTTCCCGTTCGGTCCAATCTTTGCATTTACACTTTGTGTTATCGTTATTTTAGGTCAAAACTACGGAGCATTTACGGGAGCAGCTATCGACTGGAACGGTGTACTTGTTTCTTACATCGGTTTACCACTCTTCTTAGTACTATGG
>NZ_JBFUIN010001294.1:0-576 GCF_056401855.1 Bacillus sp. P4_D3 | reverse complement strand
GTTGTAGAACTAAGTAAAACGGCTTACATCAATGTTCAAAATCAAAAAGTATTTTTAGAGGAAACAGAAGTAAATAAAGAAGTGAAAGTACCTGTATACGAAAAAGATGGTAAAATCTCTACAAAAATTCGTTTGAAGAGTGAAGGTGGTACGTATAGTAACGATGTGGTTAAGTGGAGTACACCAGGTGAGAAAGTATATGAATTTGGTGTGAAAGATCCATTTGCGGATACAGGAATCTTCTTCACAGGGTCTGTTATTCAAAATGTTGTAAATGAAAAAGTAGCGGAAGAAGTAATTGAATTTAAAGATGTGCCAAAGGGTCATTGGTCAGAGAAAGCAATTAACTATTTAGCGAAAGAAAAGTTATTTATAGGCTATGGAAATGGGCAATTTGGATTTGGTGACAACATTACTCGTGGTCAAGTAGCAGTTTTAATACAAAAGTACTTGAAGTTGGAGCAAAATGTAGAACAGAAAACGAAGTTCACAGATACGAAAGGAAATATGTATGAAGGGGCTATTGAGGCAGTTACACAAGCCGGAATTATGACGGGCGATGGTAATGGTACGTTC
>NZ_JBFUIN010001293.1:0-577 GCF_056401855.1 Bacillus sp. P4_D3 | reverse complement strand
AAAGAAGCACTTTGATTCCATTTAGTAAAGAAGCTATTCAAAGCAGATGTAATGAAATAGGTAGTTGGAGTAAAGCAGGAGAACTGTATTTGGAAGCCGATCCTTTTGATTGGAAAACTGAGGTTGTACCGTAGGTACCATCTCACGGTTAATAAAATAATATCCGGTTGATAATGTTTCCACTTGAATAGATTTTGCTTTTCCATACCAGTCACATCCTTTTTTTAGAGTACTAGTAGGGGTACCGCCACACATCCATCAACTTAAGGTATATTTTTATACAAAATATGGTCTTTTCACGTAGTCTTTTATTATCTTTTATAGATACCATAAAAGTAGGCACATCAAATAAACCCTGACGGGTTTCAAATTTTTCGCTATGCTACCTGATGAGCAGAAGTGGTATACTCATACACAACACCCAAAATATCAAAGACTGTTTTTTTCTCATATCTGTGAGATTTTCGTCCGTTTCGCTGTAGGAGGTTAAACAGACGAAGGAGAATCTTTGATAATTCTTGGGTGTTTTTATGTAATGCTTGATGAAAAAGTAAGAAATAGTCTTTAATTATGTACA
>NZ_JBFUIN010001292.1:0-577 GCF_056401855.1 Bacillus sp. P4_D3 | reverse complement strand
AAGCAGTCGAACTTTGGAATTGGTTCCGTCATGAGTCTTTAAAAGAATTTTCTCGTATTTATGAACTTCTCGGTGTGGAATTTACAAACTTTCAAGGAGAAGCTTTCTATAACGATAAAATGGAAGACTTTATTGGGATTTTAGAAGAGCACGACTTACTGGAAGAATCAGAAGGGGCATTAGTCGTTAATTTAGAAGAAGAAGGTATGCCGCCATGTTTAATTAGAAAATCAGATGGTGCTACCATTTACGCAACACGTGATTTAACAGCGGCATTGTATCGTCAAAACACATACGAATTTGATAAGGCTTTATATGTAGTAGGACCCGAACAAAGTTTACATTTCAATCAATTTTTCACTGTATTAAAAAAGCTTGGCTATAACTGGGTGGATGGTATGGAACATGTACCGTTCGGGTTCATATTAAAAGATGGTAAGAAAATGTCGACACGTAAGGGCAGAATTATTTTATTAGAAGAAGTGCTAGAAGAAGCTGTTGCACTTGCGGAACAAAATATTGAAGAGAAAAATCCGAATTTAAAACAAAAAGAAGAAGTGGCAAAACAAGTCGGTGT
>NZ_JBFUIN010001291.1:0-578 GCF_056401855.1 Bacillus sp. P4_D3 | reverse complement strand
CTTTATTATTGCTTGTTTACTTACGTTCTATCGTCGCGATGATTTATTTAATTGTAACTGTCGTTTTATCATTCTTCTCAGCGCTAGGAGCAGGATGGATAGTACTTCACTTTGGTATGGGAGCTCCCGCAATACAAGGCGCGATACCGTTATATGCATTCGTATTTTTAGTTGCCTTAGGAGAAGATTATAATATCTTTATGGTCTCAGAAATATGGAAAAATAGAAAGAAACAAAATCATGTAGATGCAGTGAAAAATGGTGTTATACAAACAGGAAGTGTAATTACATCAGCTGGTTTAATTTTAGCAGGAACTTTTGCAGTATTAGGTACGTTGCCAATCCAAGTTCTTGTTCAATTTGGTATTGTGACTGCAATCGGCGTATTACTAGATACGTTTATTGTGAGACCATTATTAGTACCAGCAATTACAGTTGTATTAGGACGTTTCGCTTTTTGGCCAGGAAAACTTTGGAAAGAAGAAAAGCAATTACAAAAAGAAGATACTTTATAAAAGAAGGTTGCCGATAAAGTCAGTAAAACTGATTTTTAGGCCACCTTCTTTTTTGTTGGTCTG
>NZ_JBFUIN010001290.1:0-579 GCF_056401855.1 Bacillus sp. P4_D3 | reverse complement strand
CAATGTAACAGAGTACGGTCCATATGCTGAATTTGTTAAAAAACAACCACAAGCATTAGTTCCGTTAGAACAAGCCAACAATAATGGAGTGGGACCATTTGTAGATCCAACGGGCGGAAAAATCAATGACGCTTTAAATGTAGCAAAAGATAAAGTAGAGATTGAAGGGGTTTCAGCAAAGAAAGCATTAGATGAAGCAGCTAAAGTTGCGCAAGAAGAATTAGATAAAGTTCTGAAAAAGAAGAAATAAACCTGTTGTAGTACGAACGTGAGGTGCTTTTGAACGAAGGAAGTGCCTCTAAAATTCACTTGAAAAGGTGTGAGAACTATGATCGAAATAACAAGTACGATAACACTCTCTCCATTCGTAAAAAATAAACACTGTTTCCAAATGGATGAAACTGATATTACAAACTTTACATTAACAATTGATCAAGGGGATAGCCGAAAAATTCCGCTTTTACTAATCTTAAGAGATCCTAACGGTTATGTACGTATACAATATCAAACTCCAATTGTAAATGAAAAACTAGTCGTTTCGAAAGATCCAAAGTTTTGTTCTGCTGGTTGTATTGGAGG
>NZ_JBFUIN010001289.1:0-580 GCF_056401855.1 Bacillus sp. P4_D3 | reverse complement strand
GGCTGATGTTTTGTATGATTTAAATCCCAACATAGAGCGTATACGTTTTTTAATAAAACGATGATCTTGTTCTACTATGTTWTTTAAATATTTTATCCTTCGGATTTTGGTGCCYATTGGTATCCTTTTTTCTTTCTTCAGCTGTTCGATAGCAATTGGATAAGCAGGGTTCTTATCAACCGTGATGATACGAGGTTTTGAGATATGAAAAGACCGCAAGGCTTTCTTGAAGAATCGCTTTGCAGCCTTATGATTTCTAGATTTACTCAAATAAAAGTCAATCGTGTTTCCTTCAGAATCAACGGCACGATATAAATACATCCATTGTCCTTTTACTTTTATATATGTTTCGTCCACTCTCCATGAGTTATTCRTTTGTTTGAGATGAGGTCGAATTCGTTTATCAAACTCCGGCCCATATTGATGTACCCATCGCATAATAGTTGTATGAGCCAGGAATAACCCTCGCTCCTCCATCATTTCCACCAAATCACGAAAGCTTAAGTTGTACCGTAGGTACCAACGTACAGTTAACAAGATGATGTCTGGTTGATAATGTTTCCACTTAAATAAATTCTCC
>NZ_JBFUIN010001288.1:0-581 GCF_056401855.1 Bacillus sp. P4_D3 | reverse complement strand
GTAATAAGAGGTTGCGCTAAAATTGGATACCATCCCCACGCAATTGCTGCGACTAATCCAATTAAATTTCCGAGCCACGCATACTCATAAGTTGCTCCTCCTGAATGCCCTGTTAATAAAACGAATGCTGCACCAACAAAGGCTACTATTGAACCAATTTGTACTTTCATCGAAAAACGTTCTTGTTTGTGCAATACTGCTAATATCCCTGTAAATATAGGTGACATCGCAATTAATAATGAGGCGTTCGTTGCTGAAGTATATTTCACAGATAGCATAAACATCGTTTGGTACATTGTCGTTCCAACGATACCGACTGCTAATAATCGTAAACAATCTTTTCTTTCAATACGTAATGAGCGTTCCATAATAAATGTAATAAGTAATAATACCGGTGATGCTACTAAAAAACGTAAACTATTAAATTGAATGGATGACATAAATGCCACGCCATACTTTCCAATTGTATAATTTGCTCCCCATACTAATGCAACTGATACTAGGAGCCACTCCATTTGCCATCGTTTCATCCGAATCTCCCCTTCCCTATTTAGCATAGTAAAATTGGCTGGATATAACAC
>NZ_JBFUIN010001287.1:0-582 GCF_056401855.1 Bacillus sp. P4_D3 | reverse complement strand
CGAAAAATAAAAGAAATACAATCTGGTCAAGTTGGAGTATCTGTTTACTCTACAAAATATGAAAATATAGTTGCCTCCTATAATAATAATCTTTATATTCCATTAGCATCAGCAGCAAAAGTGGCAATTGGATTTGCAGTAGCGAGGATGGTAAAGGACAAACAAATTAATTGGAATGATACACTTCATCACATTAAGTTTAATCCAAATGAGGATAGTGTACAGTTATATCCTCATTTACAAGGAAGAACTACATTAACACTTAGTAAAGCGGTTGAAGTAATGATAGCTTGCCACGACAGTTATATTGCTCACTCGGTTGTAATGCACTACGGAGGATGGGAAACTGTCAGAGAAAATGTTTTAACGTACTTTTCAAAGATTCATATACAGGAAAACCCTAGAGATGAGCAAAATGTCGGAGAGTTAAATCAAGTTCTTTCACTTTTAGTACATATTTTTCAAGGGTATAAAGCAGAACCAGAATTATGGGAACCCATTATTAGTGGAATGGTAAGGCAACAAGGTAATTATGAAGGGATACCGTATTATCATTTAGCGCATGTGACAGGTGGTTTATCC
>NZ_JBFUIN010001286.1:0-582 GCF_056401855.1 Bacillus sp. P4_D3 | reverse complement strand
ATGTAAATCATTTCTCAAATATTAATGAAGGAATGACATATTTAGAAGTGAAAGATTTAATCGGTTTTGAAGGGGATTTACTCATAGAAGAAGGGGAAGAACATTCTACACGAATTAAACAAATTTTTGCTTGGAAAGGCAACGATCCAAAATCATTTGCTGAAATTACATTTTTGGATGGAAAAGTGCATTCTAAAACACAGCAAGGTTTAAGTTAATAACTTGAAGGAGTGGGAGAGTTAAGCATGAACATACATACAGGGGAAATACAATTAGTTCCGTATAAGGAGCAGTATAAAGAGATAATACAATCATTTACTTTACCAAGTGAACAAGTTCAATTTACGGCGAATCCAGGTGAATTACTGGAGAAAGCGAGAAATGATCGAACGAAAAATGTAGTTGTTATTTTAGACTATAACGGAGTACCTGTAGGTGTATTTATATTACAAACAGGTGATAGAGTACAGGAGTTTACAGAAAATAAGGGTGCCATACTTTTAACTTATTTTTCTATTAATTATAATAAACAAAGGAAAGGATATGCTAAAAAATCATTGGCGTTATTACAAGACTTTGTAA
>NZ_JBFUIN010001285.1:0-584 GCF_056401855.1 Bacillus sp. P4_D3 | reverse complement strand
CCTCTCTATCAAACTGTTGGACTAATATTAGAAGATACTTGTTCTCTCAACTTCAACTTTTGAATTTTCCCACTTGCTGTTACAGGGAATTCATCAGTAAAGATCACTTTCTCTGGTAGTTTATAAATTGCCATTTTCTCTTTAAGGTAGAGTTTCATTTCTTCTTCTGAACTTACTTCTCCATTTTTTAACCGTATGACCGCACATGCAACTTCCCCGAGCACTTTATCTGGAAGACCTACAACTGCTGCTTCGATTACTTTTGGATGTTTCATAATGACTGCTTCAATTTCCTGTGGATAAACGTTTAGCCCACCTCTTATGATCATCTCTTTCTTTCGCCCTACGAACCTTAAATATCCTTGGTGATCAAGAGTACCTAAATCTCCTGAATAATACCAATCTTCATTATCCAAAACCTGTTTTGTCTGTTCAGGCATATTATAATAACCTTTCATTACTCCAAATCCCTTAACTGCGATTTCTCCCACTTCCCCGGGCAGGAGCGCTACTCTATTTTCATCGACAATTTTCAATGTTACTCCTGGGATAGCCTTTCCAAGAGTTTCTGTTATATTCTGCTT
>NZ_JBFUIN010001284.1:0-586 GCF_056401855.1 Bacillus sp. P4_D3 | reverse complement strand
CTACTAGTTTATGCTCATACGCATATTTCGCTACGCAGCGTAAACCATTTCCACAGYTCTTTCCTTCTGAACCATCGTTATTAAACATGCGCATTTTTACCGGTGCCACGTCAGAAGGACAAATTAAAATCATTCCATCTGCACCAATACCAGTATTAATATTTGAAACCTTCTCCGCTACAAGTGCTAAATCTTCTTCTCTAATTTGTTCCTCAAACATATTTACATATATATAACTATTTCCAAGACCATGCATTTTTGTAAAAGAAAATTGGCTCATTTTTATTCACTCCAAAAATAATTTATTATTTCAAGTATAAAATGCATGCTTTTAGAACACAATACGAATGTCCCCCCTTTCTCATATTTGACAGTATTTTGGCAATAAGCCGTTCTTACACAAATCGCGTAAGAAAAAAGCCCTTCTAATGATATTATCCCCTTTAAGTAGACAGTGTAAAAAGACCATGCACATACATGGATGTTACACTATTACTTGGAGGGGATTTTTCATGACTAAAAAAGGTTCAATATTTATTACATATTCAGAAGAATTAAAGTTAGCGGCTGTTCAAAGTTATTTTTT
>NZ_JBFUIN010001283.1:0-587 GCF_056401855.1 Bacillus sp. P4_D3 | reverse complement strand
TTATAATACGCTGTATCATTTAAATTTACTAAATTCCCCTTTAGCAATTCCATTCTCTTCACACTTCCCTTTGAAACTTTTTCACTATAATTTAGTTACTTTTATTTTATCAAATTATAATATTCCAAAGTGTTAATTTTTCGTAAAGACATCCGTACAACTTAACATTCTGATTCGAATAATAAGTTAATATTCGTTTTCAATACTCTTTCTAGCTGCTTTTTTTGTTTTTCAGCTTGCACTTTTTCCGCTAATGCCGATTGCTCACATACAATTCTAAATGTTAATCCTTCTTTACTTTCTGTTATAGATATCGTTTCAACAAGCGCTCTTTGTCTCACATTTAAAGCGGCTGAAAATTGCAAAACAGCTCCTAATAACCGGATTTTTTTTTGTTCACTTTTATCAAACCACCCTTCAAATGGGGCTAAATGTTGTTTAAATAACATTTTTGATTTGTACGAAGCAATAAGCGCTAATCTAACTCGATCTTTATGCATCATGCCATCAATTGTTTTATTCGCTAGTAAATAAAACGTATGTAAGCGGCTCGCTTCTTCATCAATGTACTTCCCTATATTAAATAC
>NZ_JBFUIN010001282.1:0-587 GCF_056401855.1 Bacillus sp. P4_D3 | reverse complement strand
GTGTACCAAGGTGTTCTTAATTTAGATTTCTATAGTAAAAGGATGAGGGACAAGCCTTACCCTTTTACTATTACATAATTTTTTTATGTAAACTAAATGAGGTTTTTTCAGTTTTTTAATATTATTTTTGCCATAGCACGTTTAAAACGGACATGCATATACTATAATGTTTCATTGGCCTTTGATGATGAACGATAGTTTTAAAAAGTGTATCGAAAGTAGAAGTGGTACTCTTTTTATTAATGAAAATAGAAGAGGTGCTAGTATATATGAAAAGACGAACGTATGAAATTCCAATCGCGTTGCGAAGAGAATGGTTTTTAATAGAGTTAGCGCATTTAACAAAAAAATATGGAATTGAAATTGCAACTAGTAAAATAGAAGATGCACCATTCCTTAGAGATCAAGTTACAGAATTGAGAATAGGAGCGGGTTTGCAATACGATAAATATGATGATGAGTATATCATCGGATTTTAAACAAAGAAGCTGCGTATAAAAGGTTATTAAAGAGACCTTTTATACGCAGTTTTTTTTGTGAAGAGAAAGCTTTATTGAGAAATATTCAAAACGCTTATTGTAAAAAGG
>NZ_JBFUIN010001281.1:0-588 GCF_056401855.1 Bacillus sp. P4_D3 | reverse complement strand
ATGCTAGTCCATCTAAATCTGCAATTGTTGCTTCATATATTCTCATTTTACTCCATTCCCCTTCCAATACTGTTTCATAATATCTGTTGCCCATTTAGGCTGCTTTATTTCTTCCCTCGGTATAAATTCTTTCATAACAGGCTTAATATCCAATATAGGTGTACCATCGATTGCGTCTAATCCTTCAACAACAATTGTTTTTCCATCTCTTCTTATCACATTAACAATTGTCGCTCCTATTCGGTTCGGACGATTTTTTCCACGCTGTGCAAAAATCCCTACTTTCGGATACTTACTATTATTTCTAGGGTGTCTAGCAGAATACTGAATTTGTTCATCTGTTACTTTATGAAAATAGAAAATAACTTCAATATGAGAAAACTCTTCGATCCCTTGTATACTTTCCTCTGTAAACGACTCGCTTAAAGTAATAAGTGATCTTACTTCTCCCCACTCATCATCCGCAATTTCCATTCTTTCATTATGTACAAATGCGATTGGTCGAACTGAAAACATCCGCATTCCCCCTTAAATGTAACCACTTACATTATAAGATATTTTCTGAATGTTTTCCACACATACGATTGT
>NZ_JBFUIN010001280.1:0-588 GCF_056401855.1 Bacillus sp. P4_D3 | reverse complement strand
ACCGAATATTGTCTAAAGGAACTGGAGACATTACTAAATACGAAAGGAGGGAAAACCATGAAGAAAAAACTTTCATCTATTTTAGGTGCCCTATTACTAACTATTATGATTTTTGGTACAAGTGTCCATGCTGAATACGATKGGTATAATACGGATAGAGTTAACAATAATAATATTACAACTCGCGTTAATGACAATAACATGAATAGAGTTAATAATGATGTGAGAACTCGAAATGTAAATACGACAAATGATTTAAATGATAATCGTGATAAAAATAATAATTGGGCTTGGCTTGGTTTATTGGGACTAGTAGGATTATTTGGTCTTAGAAAAAAAGACAAAGATCCAGAAACACGTTAATGTAAAACATTGCATTTAATTTTAAAAGATATTTATTTATCAAAAGGATGCAAAACGAATAAATTATGAATCGCCTTTAATAAGGCGATTTTTTATTTTTTAGAATCAATAATGATGTGAGAACTCGAAATGTAAATACGACAAATGATTTAAATGATAATCGTGATAAAAATAATAATTGGGCTTGGCTTGGTTTATTGGGACTAGTAGGATTATTTGGTCTTA
>NZ_JBFUIN010001279.1:0-590 GCF_056401855.1 Bacillus sp. P4_D3 | reverse complement strand
ATCTTCCATCATTCTTTTTTATCTTTTTCAAGCAATTCAATAATCCGATCTAACTTCTGATTCATATTGATCACGTGTTGTTTTTTCATAATGTTGTTTTGCAATAATCTTTTAATGAACAGAGTAAATGATACAAAAAACAAAGCGATAAGTCCGATTACTAGACAAAAATATATCAATGCAAATATATTATTTTCGAACAAATTCATTCAGCTATCACATCCTCTATTCCTGATCATTTTATCACTCAATTCTAAATAGTCAATAAAATTATAAATCAAACGCAAAAAGAGCACCTTTTAAAGATGCTCTTTTTCATTAATACGTAAATGTAATTGTCGCTAATGAATAACCTGTCATTGCACTATATGGCGCAACTTGATAAGATACACGCTTTGCACCTTTTGGCCAAGTTATTTCATTTAATACTTTCTTTATATCTTGCATCGTTCCATCCATTGACTGCTTATATCGTACTTCTACTTTTTCTGGCTTGGAAGCAAATTGTTGCTGTAATTTTTTCTTAAACTCATTGTAATTTTCCGCTCCATATTGTGCAGATAAATACTTTAAATTTGTTTCTTTTAACA
>NZ_JBFUIN010001278.1:0-590 GCF_056401855.1 Bacillus sp. P4_D3 | reverse complement strand
TCTCTGCCCACGGGCCTGATTCAAAAGCAAATCTCGCCGCTTTTACTGCGATATCAATATCTTCTTCTTGTGCTTCACATACGACGGCTAGCACATCTTCTGTCGCTGGATTGTATGTTTCAAATGTCTTTCCACTAATAGAAGGAACAAATTCGCCATTAATAAACATTTTAATTTCTTCATTTAAAAACGCTTTCACTTTTGGTTTCAACTCAATGTTTGTCGTTAACATATATGCTCTCCTCCTTGTTTAAACAGCTGCATGAGCTGCAATTTTTGATAAAATCGTTTGAAGCTTTTGATCTTCCTCTTCAGTTAATCCTAATCTCGGATAACGAGAAGGTCCGCCAACTTGTCCGTGTAGTTCCATTGAACGTTTAACGATTTGTACATATTTCCCTGATCCTTCAAGAAACTCGCAAAGTGGTAAAATAGCATCGTTCATTTCCCACGCTTTTTCTAATTCACCATTTTGAAAATGCTCATACATTTTCGTAACGAGACCTGGAACGATATTTCCTGCTACCGAAACCCATCCTGTCGCACCAACTAAATAAGATTCCATAACTAAATCTTCAGACCCACAGAAG
>NZ_JBFUIN010001277.1:0-590 GCF_056401855.1 Bacillus sp. P4_D3 | reverse complement strand
AGCTATGGTAATTGGATATGTAGCTTTAACAGCATGTTTAAATGGTATTTTAAGCTTTTTTATAACAGGTTTAACAATTCAAAAAATCTTCTCGATTATCTTTAGTCCCTTTGCTTTTTTACTCGGTTTAACAGGCAAAGATGCTATGTATGTAGCTGAATTAATGGGGATAAAAATCACAACGAATGAATTTGTTGCAATGATGGATTTAAAATCAAACTTAAAGTCTTTACAACCGCATACGATTGCGGTTGCAACTACATTTCTAGCTTCTTTTGCAAACTTTAGTACAGTAGGTATGATTTATGGAACTTACAATTCATTATTTGGCGGGGAAAAATCATCCATAATCGGTAAGAATGTTTGGAAGCTTCTTGTTAGCGGAATGGCTGTTTCCTTATTAAGTGCTATGCTTGTGGGGCTTTTTGTGTGGTAAATGAATAACTGTAATAAGATGAAGACACTTAAACTGAATTGGGTGTCTTCATCTTATTACTTGTTCTTTTATAATTTTTATCCCCGAATCTGTCCATTCCCACGAATCACATATTTTCTGGAAGTTAATGCAGGAAGCCCCATTGGTCCCCTTA
>NZ_JBFUIN010001276.1:0-590 GCF_056401855.1 Bacillus sp. P4_D3 | reverse complement strand
TATGAGATGAAAATAAGAAATCCCCTCAGTTTGTTCTTTTAATAATTCGTCAAGTTGCTTTTGAAAGTATTCATACACGTAATAATTAGAACCACGACTTGGTACCATTGTTTCAAAAAATGATTTGTTCGTGAGTTCAAAATTAAATAAATCTTCAGCATCTTGATTCTTTAATTGTTCTATGTATATTTCCATCCCGTTTACCCCTTCTTGATTTACTAACTGTTATACATTCTTTTTTAAACGATAATTTCCCTGCTATTTCTTTCGTCTGAGTAATACAGTAAGTAATACTCTAGGATGAAAAAGATGAAAAGGACTTCGAATTAAGTTCATAACTCTGACTAACCGAATATAAATATCAGAATCACTTGCAGAAAGCTGATATATTTGTTTCGTATACCATTGCTGAAATTTTTGTTTCATAGTTAATTCTTTCTGTAACTTAGGATGACGTGCTATCTCCGTTGTCGTCATTTCCCAAGGTGTTTTGATAATCTTAGAAACATGCTTATAAAACGTTTGAGTGAACGTTTTATCCAAATTATTTATTCCTTTAAGAAATAACTGCAATTGGCGAGCTTCCATAG
>NZ_JBFUIN010001275.1:0-590 GCF_056401855.1 Bacillus sp. P4_D3 | reverse complement strand
ACCATGTACTCTCCACTGTATAGGGATTGGTTCGGTTTTCTGTCAAAATGATATGGTAAAGTGAAATAATACATATTCCACTTCAAGTTGGTCATATGGTCGTGGAATATTTTTTTTACACGTTCGTTAGAATCCATTCTCCAACCGTGAACAAAGATGACATGAGGTGCATCTTCATTTTCATGTAAAAATAATTCTCCAGTGACAGAATCGTTGCGTGAATCACCAGATTGAACCGAGCTTTTATATTTGAATTGTCCAATCATGTATTCCTTTTCTTGTTTTAAATGCTTAATGTTAAAATGAATATGAGATGGTTTTACTTTATAAAAAAATTCTATGTCCTTTATATATAGTGAGGTGTTAGAAAGAGAAGTATACTGAAACTTTACACTTCTTTTTTTGTGCAAATCATACAAGGCGTATCGATCAATGAGTTTTGAAAAAATCAAATTAACCTCCTCCAAAATACATATCGTCTAAAAGATGGACAAAATTTATGCTGTAAATTAATTGTAAAATATTCTCTTTTCCTAATAGTAGATGCTTGAATTATAAAACAGGTGGGGAATTTGTATATTATATTATAA
>NZ_JBFUIN010001274.1:0-590 GCF_056401855.1 Bacillus sp. P4_D3 | reverse complement strand
GAAGTATTCTAAAATTTATAATCTGTGAATTGGGAAAATATTGAATGCTCCAGGTTAATATACTTTCTTGACTAAATGTATTTGTGAAAGTGACCTCAATATTTTTAAGTAAATCAACGGGAGAATTGAAAGGCAGGAGAAAGTAACATGTCAGAAAATTATCGTTCTCGAGAGGAGCGAAGACAAGTTCAAAAGAAAAAACAGCCAGCTTCTAAAAAAACAAAACCAAAAGGTAAAACATCGTTTTTCCGTAAATTTTTAATTAGCTGTTTACTACTTGGTATTGTAGGTTTAGTGGCAGGGGTGGCTACCTTTTTCGTTATGATAAAGGACGCGCCGAAACTTGAGAAAACCAAACTTGTTAATCCGTTATCCTCAAAAATTTATGATAAAGACGGGAATTTGGTATATGAATATGGGAAAGAAAAGCGGACGAATGTTACGTATGATCAAATTCCTAAATTGGTAGAAAATGCATTTTTAGCAACAGAAGATGCACGTTTTTATGAGCATAGCGGAGTAGACTTCAAAGGGACTACACGTGCAGTTTTAGTTAGTCTTAAAGGAGATTATGGCTCTCAAGGTGGAAG
>NZ_JBFUIN010001273.1:0-591 GCF_056401855.1 Bacillus sp. P4_D3 | reverse complement strand
CTGGGTACAAAGCGGTTGGGGTGGACTTATCGGAAGTTATGATTCAAAAGGGTAAGGAACGCGGAGAAGGCCCAAACTTATCTTTTATAAAAGGTGATCTTTCTTCATTACCATTTGAAAATGAGAAATTTGAAGCAATTATGGCAATTAATTCTTTAGAATGGACCGAGGAGCCATTGCGAGCATTAAATGAAATAAAGCGTGTTTTAAAGAAAGATGGATACGCATGTATTGCAATTTTAGGACCGACAGCAAAACCGAGAGAGAATAGTTATCCGCGTCTATACGGCAAAGATGTTGTTTGCAATACGATGATGCCTTGGGAATTTGAACAGTTAGCAAAAGAACAAGGATTTGAAGTTGTAGATGGCACCGGCGTATATAAGCGCGGAGTAAATGAGAAGATGTTAGGTCAACTACCTACAGAGTTACAACAATCGTTAACGTTCTTATGGGTATTTATGTTAAAAAACGTATAACGAAATCAAAAAATTTTTAGGAGGTAAAAAAGTGCAGAAAATACAAAAAACTGATACAATATCATCAGAACCAATTAAAGGGGGACTAGGGTATATGACAACTACTACAACA
>NZ_JBFUIN010001272.1:0-591 GCF_056401855.1 Bacillus sp. P4_D3 | reverse complement strand
GGATTTAAATCATACAAAACATCAGCYTCTATATTGAGTGGYGTTGAAGCCATGCATATGSTCAAAAAAGAACAAATTGATTTGCAGGACCAGCCTGTCTAAAATCAGAATATTTTTATGGACCGGCTGTTTGGACTAACTGCTTAACAGGTGATTCCGTTAGGGATCCTTGATTCTTTTTTACTTATCATTTTTCACACCAGAACCATACATTCTATCAATAAGAGAAATATGTAATTATGCATATCTTTTTTTATTATCTCGATAGTATCAAAACTTAATATATAATTAAAAGGTTTTTTAATGGATTGATAAGGAGATGCGAGTATGAAGAAAATCATAGGACTTATAGTATCATTATTTTTATTATTTTCTACTTATGCACCAACGTTTACAGAAGCAGCCGAAGCTTTAAATAAAGTAGGCTGGGTGAGGAAAATAGAGAGCCTGCTCGTAATGAGTAGAGCTTTTTTTATAACGTTTCTTTATAGGAAATCTTTTATATATTCATTATAGATTATATTCACAATTTCAGTCCTTGATACGTCTGTAAAAACGTATCAAAAAGTATACTTTTTAATTAATTAAGCA
>NZ_JBFUIN010001271.1:0-592 GCF_056401855.1 Bacillus sp. P4_D3 | reverse complement strand
GCTTGGCGACGTCCTACTCTCACAGGGACAAGGTCCCAACTACCATCGGCGCTAGAGAGCTTAACTTCCGTGTTCGGTATGGGAACGGGTGTGACCTCTCTGCCATCATTACCAGACTATATTCATTCGAGAGAAACATTACTATACTTGATTCACTTAGAAAGTCAATAAGTTTTTTATATTCTCTCGTTTTTGCTTGGCGACGTCCTACTCTCACAGGGACAAGGTCCCAACTACCATCGGCGCTAGAGAGCTTAACTTCCGTGTTCGGTATGGGAACGGGTGTGACCTCTCTGCCATCGTCACCAAACTATTGAAGGCATATTCCTTCAAAACTAGATAACATTGCTTCATATTATATGGTTAAGTCCTCGATCTATTAGTATTCGTCAGCTCCACATGTCACCATGCTTCCACCTCGAACCTATCAACCTGATCATCTTTCAGGGATCTTACTAGCTTACGCTATGGGAAATCTCATCTTGAGGGGGGCTTCATGCTTAGATGCTTTCAGCACTTATCCCTTCCGCACATAGCTACGGGGCTTCATGCTTAGATGCTTTCAGCACTTATCCCTTCCGCACATAGCTAC
>NZ_JBFUIN010001270.1:0-592 GCF_056401855.1 Bacillus sp. P4_D3 | reverse complement strand
GTCCTGGTACTTTATACGGGAATACGACGAAGTTATTAAAAGAGAAGTTAATTGTTGAAGTTGCTTCTACGGACAGAAAGAAGTGCTATGAGCTAACACCGTTTGGGAGAGAAGTACTGGAACTGGAGTACAATAGATTACAGCGATCTGTAAGAAATGGAAATAGTATATTAGGGGAGTGAATGAAAGATGAAGACAAAAAAGGTATTCAAATTTTTCATGGCATGGAGTTTAGAGAAAGAAGAAGCTTTTTTACGGAAAATGCATCAAAAAGGCTGGGCGTTACAAAGGTATAATTTGATGTATACGTTTAAGAAAACAGAACCAAAAGATGTAATATATAAAGCGGATTTTAGATTGGTTTACAGGGATTCAAAAGAAAAACAACAAGAGTACTTTGAAATATATGAAATGTCTGGTTGGAAACGTGTCACAAGTTTTACAAGATGGAATTATTTTTGTAAGGAAGTAGAGGAGGGAATTGAGTTACCTGACATATATTCAGAGAAGGACACGAAGGTGCAAAAAATGAAGGAGTTATTACAATTTTTCGCATTGATTTCAATAACTATATTACCCTCAATGTATAGCG
>NZ_JBFUIN010001269.1:0-592 GCF_056401855.1 Bacillus sp. P4_D3 | reverse complement strand
CCTTGTTTCCATGCGAATCTTCCCTTCGTTTCTAGCAAAATGCGATCTAGTAAACCGTTTACATGAATTAGTATATAAAATATTTTTTCATAAATCAAGTTTTAGAAAGAAAATTTTTTTCATAACAAAAAAATAAACCCCTTCATTCCATTTCATTTACAAACTAAAATTAGCTTTTCCGTGCGGTAAAGTTGCATTATATTCGTTTCGCAGCACACTCTTTTCCTCTCATTAACAACACATACATAGTCCTTCCATACTTTCTACTCATTTGCATGAAAAAGGAGTTGAAAAGCAATTACCACCAATACGTAAATTTTGTGCATTTTGCTCTTTTTATTGCTTTAGGTTCACTAGTCCTTTTATCTTGATGGACATAGAGCACGGCTCCCTACTATCACTTTTTTACCTTGTAAATATATGTTCCATACTATAAAATCTAATAGTATTTATATTTTTCAGAAAAATCAAAACAAAATATAAACTTTATTGTATAATGTTGTAAAAAGATGTCGGAGGGATTTAATGTTAAATAAAATATCTCAATTCACAATAAAACTTTCATCAATTCTTTTATCACTCTTACTATTAT
>NZ_JBFUIN010001268.1:0-594 GCF_056401855.1 Bacillus sp. P4_D3 | reverse complement strand
CTTCTACGCCCATACCCATTTCCAATTCACTCCTTCCGATGGCACGATATAATTTACAAATACACCTGGGACGACAATTTCTTCTGGATCTAAACTTCCAAGTGGAACAATTTCTTCTGCTTCTACAATCGTTATGTCACCAGCCATAGCTACGTGTGGATTCATATTACGAGCGCTTTTATCAAATACAAGATTGCCAAACGGATCCGCTTTTTTCGCATATACAATTGCGACTTCAGCCGTTAAAGCTGTTTCAACTAAATATGTCTTTCCATTCATTTCAACTGTTCGTTTTCCTTCTTCTACAATCGTATCAACACCAACATCAACTAAAATACCACCAAGCCCTACACCGCCAGCGCGAATACGCTCTGCGAGTGTTCCTTGCGGAGAGAATTCAATTTGCAATCTTCCTTCATTTAATTGTCTTCCCGCATTTGGATTTGACCCAATATGAGAAGTAACTAAAGATTTAACCCTTTCATTCGTAACAAGACGACCGATTCCTACATCAGGAAATCCAGTATCATTTCCTATTAAATTTAAATTTGTAATACCTTTATCTAAAACAGCTTGAATTAAAGATGGTGGGGA
>NZ_JBFUIN010001267.1:0-595 GCF_056401855.1 Bacillus sp. P4_D3 | reverse complement strand
GTGAAAACCCTTCTGAAATAACTGTACATTTTACAATTCGAGGCCACCCTAGTTTTCTCTCTATCTCTCTTAACATTTCTTCCACAAAACTCACCTCTATTAATATACGTACATACTACCTAACACTTCATACTCTCGTTTATTTTTCCCTTTAAATTCCACTGCAAATGGATTTTCACCATTCTTATTCAAATGTTCTAGCACTAGACCTCCCCCTACTGGTTCACAAAACTGCACACTAATACCACCAAACAATACACTTTGACACTCCGCATTCCATTCTTCATTTTTCATGACTGAGCTTGCAGTTAGCTCCATTACTTCTTCCCATTTCCGCACCGTTTCTCGAACATTTTTCACTGCGTAATGAATCGTTTCAATTTGTTGTACTTTGTTTTTATGTTCAGTGATTGTTCCTATGTTACGTAAATCGTTTCTTCTTTCTTCGTCCGTTTCATTCCATTGTATAAAGAAAGGTAATTTCGGTCCGTTCTCTTCTTGCTTTACAAATAACATTTTCCATTCTAAAAGACGGCCATCTTTCCTCATACGTTTTCCTTCAAATGGTCCTATCGTATGTAAGCCGTGCTTGTTA
>NZ_JBFUIN010001266.1:0-597 GCF_056401855.1 Bacillus sp. P4_D3 | reverse complement strand
TGTCAGACCTTATTTCCTATAATAATCGAATACACTTTGGGCCACATCATACGGTTTTATATTTACATTTGGCAACTCATTTATCGGCATCCATAAAGGAATATAACTCCCTCTATCTTTCAACTCGAACTCCTCGCCTTTACCACTTCCGAAAACTCCACCTATAATATGGGCATTATAATAATACTCCGTACCTTTATACTTCACCTTTGCAATCAGATGCTCCACTTGTATATGTACCCCTAATTCTTCATAAATCTCTCGCTTCGTTGCTTCTTCAGGTGTTTCTCCTTCTTCAATTCCCCCGCCTGGAAAAACAAAATACATCTCACCTTCTCGAACACGTTTTATAAGAGCGATTTTACCGTCCTGTACAATAATAGCTGCACCGCGATTTCTTCTCACTTTATTACCTCAACACCAATCGCAACTGTTCCCCATTCTTTTTCTTGTTCTTTCGTATAGATTTTGTATGTACTTTCTAACATTTCCTCTAAGCTAACATTTTCACGGTCAAATAATTTTTTATCAATTTGTTCGTACATTTCCTTAAAACTCTCGTATCGCTTTACCTCTGTTACCTTTACAATAATTGTT
>NZ_JBFUIN010001265.1:0-598 GCF_056401855.1 Bacillus sp. P4_D3 | reverse complement strand
AAAAGGTACACCTTTTGAAGTGACGTAATTTATATGAAAGACAATGTGTCAATTTGTATATTTAATACAGTGATAGTTACCGTAATTTTCGAAGCCTATAGTTAATTAACCTTACAATATACGTCTTTTTGGTATATAAATAGCTATATTCATTAGAGAAAGAGTTTTAATCCTTCATGAGAATCTTTAAAACCTAATTTCTTATAAAAGTGTAAAGCTTCTTGTCGTTCTTTATCTGTTGTTAACTGTACTAAATGACATCCCCGTAATTTAGCACGTTGAATAGCCCATTTAATAAGTTTACTTCCTATACCTTTACCACGTTTTGATGAGGCTGTCCGTACACCCTCAATTGTAGCTCTCCAACCCCCTTGACGTACAATGTAAGGCGTAAATGTAATTTGTTGAATACCGACAATCTCCGTCCCATCACACGCTACAATCAACTCGTTATTTGGATCACAATCAATAGCATGAAATGCTCTTATATAACTATCAGGGAGTGGTGTTTCATAGCGCTCTCTTTTATTTCCTAAAACATCATCAGCAAGCATTTTTACAATTTCATCTAAATCATCTGCCGTTGCAATCCTAAATG
>NZ_JBFUIN010001264.1:0-598 GCF_056401855.1 Bacillus sp. P4_D3 | reverse complement strand
CAGGTTGACCACATGCTGAAAATGTAATAGATAACCCATGCTCATTAACTCCTTCTGTTCGGCCAAAATATTGAGTAGAAAAGCCACTATGTGCATATGCACCTTCAACATGCGTCGAACAAAAACGCATATCATCTATTTTGGGTGATAAATCAAAATTTCTTAATACATATGTATGCTTTAAATCAGTTTTTTTAGGTAATACTGCACAATGACTACAACCTGCTTTTAATAGTGTCTGATAATAATACATCATATTCCTTGAAGGAATTTTCAATACTTCGCAAAAACCTTCAATTTCTTCATTAATTCCTGGACAATATTGTTTTAGTACATTTCTAGATTCTGTCCAATGGTTATCCGATATTAAATTTTCTTGCTGTATAAATTGTGGAATGAGATACGGGTGTTTCTTTACGAATTCCCCTTGTTGCTTACCAATTTCATAATGATTTCCTTTTAGTGACGAAAAATACCCCTTTATTTGATATACCTTAAATTCCCCCTCACATTGAATATATCCATATCATACCAAAATCCTTTTGTTCATTCTTGATGTTTTCCACTCTTTTCCACATACATTAACAATCCTTTTTTC
>NZ_JBFUIN010001263.1:0-599 GCF_056401855.1 Bacillus sp. P4_D3 | reverse complement strand
TACGAGTGGTATAGCTGAATATTTAAAGTCAAAAGACGCTGACATAATGAATTCGAAAAAAACGTATACAGCAGAAGAAATAGTGAAAATGGGGCTTTCTCTACCACCTGATTTTTCGCCAGGTAAGGGGTGGTCGTATTCAAACACAGGATACGTAATATTGGGAATGCTTATTGAAAAAATAACTGGAAATAGTTATGCAGAAGAAATTGAAAAGCGAATTATTGAACCTTTGGATCTGTCAAATACGTTTTTACCAGGGAATTCAACCGTTATCCCAGGAAAGAATCATGCTCGAGGGTATATGAAAATTGACGGAACAAGCGAGTTGAAAGACATAACGTATTATAATCCGAGTTTAGCTAATTCAGCTGGAGATATGATTTCTAATGCGGACGATTTAAATACGTTCTTTTCATCTCTACTCGGTGGTAAGTTACTGAAGGAGAATCAATTAAAAGAAATGCTTACTACAGTTCCTACAGAAGGAGAAGGCGTTGGTGACGGATATGGTCTTGGAATCTATGAGACTAAACTTCCAAACGGTGTTTCAATTTGGGGTCACGGAGGGGCAATTCCTGGGTTCACAACTTTTGTTG
>NZ_JBFUIN010001262.1:0-600 GCF_056401855.1 Bacillus sp. P4_D3 | reverse complement strand
AACTTATCATCCCTCCCTTACATCATTCTATATGTACTTCTTTCTYCTCATTAGAATTCCTATATAAACAAGTTGTTAATATTGTATATTTTATGAACAAAAAAACGCACAAGTAATGTAACCTGTACGTTTTCACTTTTATTCAGTAAGGTAATAAAGTAATAGTTTACGGGCCTTCTCATAATTCATAAAATCTCTATGCAAAATAGGATACTTCACAATTTCTGTTTCTAGAAAACGATATTGTGGAAACCATTCGAAAAATGATATTCGTAGCCACCTTAATTGTTGAAATGTAATTTTCTCTTCGTTTTTATTAAGTACATAACTTAAAGTTCCTGCTGTATGCATCCAATAACAATTTAAATCGGCATTAATACAGTCATCTTCTGTAAATGTATTTTTATAGTCTTTCTGCAATTTTCGTGTGTCACGATAGGGAAATGGCTTATGCAGAGGACTATGCATTTTCTGTAATTCATTAAAAATAACCTTTTTTCCTAATAGCAACGTTCCACCCCTTTATTTCTCCATCCAATTCAATAAGTTTTCATAATGATATTGAGCATCCTTATACCCAAGATTATATAAATTAACGAG
>NZ_JBFUIN010001261.1:0-600 GCF_056401855.1 Bacillus sp. P4_D3 | reverse complement strand
GCGATGAATGGGGTCCTGTTAACGACAAACAATCTATAACCGCTATGAAGAAAGCAATTGAATGCGGCGTAAACTTTATTGATACTGCTGATGTATACGGATTAGGACATAGTGAAAGGTTAGTAACTCAAGCGATAAGAGAGCACCGTAATAATATCGTTTTATCAACGAAAGGTGGTTTAATTGGACATCACTATGATCCAAGTGGAGAGCCTGTTTATAATACTGCCGAAAAAGTGATCGCAGTATTTGAAACTAGCTTACTGCGCCTAGAAACAGATTATATTGATGTTTATTTCTGTCACATTTGGTGGGATAAACAAGAAGAAACAGAAGCATTTTTACGCGCATTTGAAATATTAAAACGGGACGGAAAAGTAAGAGCTGTTGGTGTTTCAACTCACGACCTACAATATATAAAACACTTCAATCAAAACGATGAAATTGATGTTGTGCAACTTGATTACAACATATTAAACCGAAAACCAGAAAACGACATACTGCCCTACCTACAAGAGAACAATTTAGGAGCTGTTATACGCGGACCTTTAAAAATGGGAATATTAACTGGAAAGTTTACAAATAAAACAACTTTTCCTG
>NZ_JBFUIN010001260.1:0-601 GCF_056401855.1 Bacillus sp. P4_D3 | reverse complement strand
ATATAGTATAAGTATAGTGATTGTTTTAATTGCCTTAACGGCATTTTTCGTTGCAGCAGAATTTGCAATTGTTAAAGTGAGGAGTTCACGAATTGACTATTTAATTGCAGAAGGAAATAATCGTGCACTATCTGTCAAAACAATCATTACAAACTTAGACGAATATTTATCAGCTTGTCAATTAGGAATAACTGTTACAGCTCTTGGGATTGGGTGGTCTGGTAAACCTGCGCTAAAGCACATGTTTGATGTGTTGTTTGCAAATTGGAACGTCCCTACTCAACTCGCAGACATTTTCGCTATAATCTTGGTATTTTTGTTTATCACATTTTTCCATGTGGTAGTAGGAGAGTTAGCTCCAAAAACATTTGCGATTCAAAAAGCAGAACAAGTGAGTTTCTTTGTTGCTAAGCCACTCATTTTGTTTTATCGGATTGCATTCCCATTCATTTGGATTTTAAATGGATCAGCTCGGTTAATTACAAAGTTTTTTGGGTTGAAACCACCAAAAGGGCATGATGAAGTGCATTCAGAAGAAGAATTGCGGTTGTTAGTTTCAGAAAGTTATAAAAATGGTGAGATTAATCAATCTGAATATAAG
>NZ_JBFUIN010001259.1:0-604 GCF_056401855.1 Bacillus sp. P4_D3 | reverse complement strand
CTCTATATGAGTTCCCTTTTCTATTAAAAATTAAAAAACAGAAATATAGCACTATGCTAAATCTCTGTTTTCCTTCTAAACTTTACTTCGCATCTAAGAATTTAAATGTATCTTTAAATTCATTATCTGTTACTTTAATATCCGCTTCTTTCAATAGATCATTGATTACTTGTTGTTTCCATTTACCTGTCGCATCTTGTAGTCTTTGTTGTTCTAAATCTTTTCGAATCGAATCTTTCACTTCATCAAAAGGTTTCAATTCTTTTTTATCCGTCACTTTTATAATATGATAACCAAAAGATGTTTTTATTGGCTCACTTACTTGTCCTGCATCTAATTTATACGCAGCTTCCTCAAATTCTTTCACAGTTTGACCAGGAGCAAAACCAGCTATTTCTCCGCCCTGTTCCTTTGAACCAGTATCTTCCGAATATTGTTTCGCTAAAGCAGTAAAATCTTCACCATTATTTATTTTCTCTTTTACTTCTTTCGCAGTTTTTTCATCTTTCACTAAAATGTGACTTACCTTCATTTCTGGTTTATGGTTATCTTTCACATCTTTATCTGTGACAGTCGCTCTAATCGCTTTCTCCAGTGCAATTTC
>NZ_JBFUIN010001258.1:0-607 GCF_056401855.1 Bacillus sp. P4_D3 | reverse complement strand
CACTATCTGTTAGTTAATTCTTTAATTATCGTTTCAGCCTTATGTAATTCTTCTAATAGCGCATGTGGATAGTCATTGTAACTGTCCATATACGCACGCACACCACCCACAATGGTTATTCCCTTAATATCCTCGTTATTCTCTAATATTTCTAATGTCTTCTTATATCTTTTATATATTAATTGTAAAATGCCACTATTAATATCTTTAACATAGTCTTTCTCCAACTTATGTATCACGACTTTTACTTGTTGAAGTAACTGCCTTTTCTTGTTCACTATGTCCTCCTATTTACTCGTTACGAATTATAATTGTCCATTTTAATATCCTTGCATGCTCCCCAATCTAATTTATCTCTTTTATAACATAATATTTTCCACTTCTTTTTTCTGTTTTTTCTATAGTCTTACCTCTTTGTATCTGGTCAACTGAGTATTTCTATCCTGCTCTATTTAACTAAATTGGATTATCTGGATACTCATCTAAATATCTGCTAATTAAATCTTTACTTTCACTATCATCTGGTTCTGTTCCTAAGTATTTATACTCCCAAATAACTAACTGGTCACCAAAACTATAATCAGTATCGAACCAATTGGTATAATCA
>NZ_JBFUIN010001257.1:0-608 GCF_056401855.1 Bacillus sp. P4_D3 | reverse complement strand
GTATGATAGTTTAAATGAAAAATGGAAAAACATCGTGGGATCTCATGAACGTGCGAGTAAATTTATAAGAGAAAAGAGATTATATTTAGGCGGAAATGAGTTAGTAGATATTAGTCCATTACAGATGTGTACTGAAGTAAGGGCGCTAATTTTAACTGGAAATGAAATTAAAGATATTAATGGATTAGAACGGATGACTGCTTTAAAAAAGTTATATTTAGTTAATAATCCAGTTCAAGATTTAACGCCAATAGTACATTTGCAGCACTTAGAAGAAATGAATATTAAGAAGACGAGTGTAAATGATCTATCGGCACTTGTAGAAATGCCATCATTAAAAAAATTGGATATTTCAAATACTGATATTAAAGATTTTTCGTTACTAACGCAGTTTCGGAAGTTAGAATCGCTTTCTGTACATATTTCAAATCGTGAGCAGCTCATTGCAATTTCAAAAATAAATACTTTAAAGCATTTACGTATTTTAGGTTTAGAAAATGTCAATGAAGTAGAGTTACTCGTTTTACAAAACTTAAATAAATTAATAACAATTGAATTTGAAAATAGTATTGTTGATAACTTTAATTGTTTTAAAGATAATACAGTAC
>NZ_JBFUIN010001256.1:0-608 GCF_056401855.1 Bacillus sp. P4_D3 | reverse complement strand
CGTATAGCCATTTCAAATAAGAACGGATTACACCAAGTTTCCGACTAATCGTAGATGCCTTGTATTTTTCTTTTGATTGATAGGATATGGCGTCCTGGGATAACCATTTTTGATAGTTACGGATATGGCGCTTCCTTAGATTCCTCCAGACTTGGCCAACTTTATAGTCCTTTACATCTTGCTGCAGAAATTCTGTACTTTGTTTGATAAAGAAGTAAAACTGACTYAGATCACGAGCGTATAGARTTCTTGATTCATCTTTTATACGYTTCTCCTGGTCAAAATGTGTTTGYCGRTTCAAGTAATAGTACAGTATCTCTTCGTTTGAAAATCCCTCGTATGTATAAGTATCTTCTCTTTCGTTATKTTCCTTTTTAAATTCAGCTTCATTTATATAATCACGATTCCATAMTGMAATTATGTTTGYWAAAYTTTGTTTTTGTTTYTCTATATTTTCTAAAGAAKTTTCAYTATGAATYKTAWTCAATTCAAATTTCATTGTTATTCAACTCCTTATTAATTTCTTTTGTATCTATTATTATACCTGAATTACATTCAAAATTATTTACATAGTAAAATTAAATTTTATGAAAATGAAAGTGTAAAAC
>NZ_JBFUIN010001255.1:0-609 GCF_056401855.1 Bacillus sp. P4_D3 | reverse complement strand
AAACCATTGACATAGCCTTCTGATTTAAGTATTGTATTCGAGTATGTTTATAATCAGGAGGTTTATATGAGCAATCAAACTACTACACATCATGTGAAAATGACAACAGCAGATCCATCTGGAATTGGTCTATTTGGATTAGCGATGGTAACACTTGTAGCATCATCTCAAAAGTTAGGCTTAACAGATGGCGTTTCACTTGTATTACCATGGGCAATCTTTTTAGGAGGATTTGCACAAATCTTTGCATGCATTCACGATGCAAAGCATAACAATACGTTCGGCACAACAGCATTTGGTGCGTACGGCCTATTTTGGTTAGGTGTTGGAATGACTTGGTTAATTCAACTTGGAGTATTTGGCGAAAAATTAGCCCAAACTGCAGATTCAAAACAGCTTGGGGTAGCCTTTATCGGATACTTGATTTTCACGATCTTTATGACAATTGGTGCAATGGAAACACATAAAGTATTATTTATGATTTTCGTCCTTATTGATTTCTTATTTATCGGTCTTTCATTAAGTACTTTAGGTGTTATGCCGCACGCAATGCATAATTTAGCAGCGTATTCTGAACTATGTATTTCATTATTATCTTTCTATGGTTCA
>NZ_JBFUIN010001254.1:0-610 GCF_056401855.1 Bacillus sp. P4_D3 | reverse complement strand
GTTACTACTCTCGCAGCCTTGGAGTAGCTCTCTGAAACGATCATAATCATCTACTTTCCTCTTCTTTGCATATACATAATGTAAAGTCTGAAAATTCTCAATTAACTTTTATTTATTAAACGTATTATAGGACTTTCTTCTTTTCATTGTCAATATATTTTTTGAAAAGTTATTTATTTTTTCTCAAAACAAAATTGGAATGAACTTCTTACACGTACTCATATATTACTTAAGTATGTTTGCTTTTCTACATAAAGAAAAACAACTTAAAACATATAAAAATTTCATGAGGAGATGAGGGAACTATGTTAAAAGGTAAAATAGCATTAGTTACTGGAGCAAGCCGAGGAATTGGACGCGCTATCGCAAAACGTTTAGCAAACGACGGTGCATTGGTTGCTGTTCATTATGGTAACCGAAAAGAAGATGCTGAAGAAACTGTTCATGAAATTCAATCAAATGGCGGATCAGCTTTTTCTATCGGTGCCAATCTTGAATCTTTACACGGTGTAGAAAACCTATATAATTCTTTAGATACTGAATTGCAAAAGCGAACTGGTGGAACGGAATTTGATATTTTAATAAACAACGCTGGAATTGGACCTGGTGC
>NZ_JBFUIN010001253.1:0-611 GCF_056401855.1 Bacillus sp. P4_D3 | reverse complement strand
ACTCTGTTTCATTGATTTAGTAAATAACAGAAAAAATATATGTTTGAAAAGTTTGACATATAATAATTCGAGAGTAAAATAAAAGTGAGTACTCACTCATTTTAAAGAAAAGGGGGATTTTTAGTGCAGCAACCTTCAATTATTTTACGAGATGTATCAAAAAGTTTTGGGAAAAAAGAAGTTTTGCATAACCTTTCGCTGCAAGTAGAAAAAGCAGAAATTTTTGGCTTGGTTGGACCTTCCGGATCAGGGAAAACAACACTCATTAAAATGATTGCAGGTATTAATGAGTCAACTACAGGGGATGTAATTGTTTTTAATACAAACATGCCTAATCTAAATGAAATGAAAAGAATTGGTTATATGGCTCAGGCTGATGCATTATACGAAGAACTATCGGCATATGAAAATGCAGATTTTATTGCAACGATGTATGGGTTAAAAGGTAAGCGTAAGAAAGAGAGAATCGTAGAAGTTTTTGAACTTGTGCAATTATCAGAGCATATGAAAAAGCAAGTACAGCATTTTTCAGGTGGAATGAAAAAACGTTTATCATTGGCGATAGCACTCCTTCATGAACCAGAAATATTAATTTTAGATGAGCCAACAGT
>NZ_JBFUIN010001252.1:0-611 GCF_056401855.1 Bacillus sp. P4_D3 | reverse complement strand
GTATTAAACAGCCATTCAATAATATATAAATTTGATAACATAAATAAAATATTTGTTTTTGCATAATAGACTGTTGTTAACAAGACATTTCTTGAAATATGGTGCGTCAAAATATGTCGTAAACTTAGCCCTTTACTCTTAGCAAATATACTATAATCTTTCTCTAATTCTTCTCTGAAACGTAATAATAGTAGCTTAATAAATAATAAAGTTGTAGGTATAGAAAGGCATATTATTGGTAACAGGCGAGCCCTTTCCTCTCCAAGTCCTGCAAATTTCACTGGCATAAAACCTGTCTTTTGAAAGATTATTACTACTAAAAGTTGAGATAATAAAATTAATAAAATGTCCGGGATACTTTCAAGTGCGACGAAAATCCCATTCCACATACGTTGCTTTGATTGAGAGCGCTGCAATACCCATACAACGATAAGATACGCAATGAGTAAAGATAGTATAAATGCCGAAATAAATACAAACATTGTCTCTACATAATGAATCCATATTTGTGGAAATAACTTTCTTGAATTCCGAAATCCATACGTAATTTCACCTGGTTGAAGTAACTTCTCTCCAAGAAACACAACTGTGTTCCAAAAACCGATTAAATC
>NZ_JBFUIN010001251.1:0-612 GCF_056401855.1 Bacillus sp. P4_D3 | reverse complement strand
TTGTAAATTAAGGCCTCAGCGGCTTCCATCACAATCTCACTTAAAGTTAGTTGARCATGTGGTGTTAATGCAATATCTTCAACTGTCATGCCTGATTCAATTGCTAAACCCATTTCGGCAATTATTTCTGATGCACCATTACCCACGATTTGAGCACCTACTAATACACCATCTTCTTTACGCACCAATAGCCTCAAGAACCCTTTTCCTTCATTTGATACAAGTGCACGACCGTTTGCTGAAAATGGGGATTGAATCACTTTTACTTCCATGCCTTCTGCCTTTGCTCGCTCTTCAGTATAACCAACTGTAGCTAATTCAGGATTTGTGAAACAAACTGCTGGAATTGCCAAGTAATCAACACATGATAGTTCACCAAAAATAGCTTCAGCAGCTACTTTTCCTTCGTAAAATGCTTTATGTGCAAGCTGTGGACCAGCAATAATATCACCGATAGCAAAAATGTTCGGAAGGTTAGTACGGCATTGTTGATCAATTTTTAATAAACCGCGGTCAGAAAACTCAATACCGATTTTTTCAAAACCCATATTTTCAGTATTAGGACGACGGCCAACCGTTACTAATACGTAATCAGCGTCAACTTTCTTTTCT
>NZ_JBFUIN010001250.1:0-613 GCF_056401855.1 Bacillus sp. P4_D3 | reverse complement strand
GCTTTGAATGAAAAACTATTTAATATGTCGCATGAAATGCACCGATTAGAACAAGAAGTAGCAAAATATAAAGATACATCCGATCCTTTCCTTGCGATGAATGGAAAAAGCCCTGTTATACAACGAACGATTCAATTAGCTAGAAAGGTTTGTTCAGTGAAATCCACGGTTTTAATACTCGGCGAAAGCGGAGTTGGAAAAGAAGTGTTTGCGAAAGCAATTCATGAAGCAAGTGAGACAGCGAATGCCCCGTTTATTTCAATTAACTGCGGTGCAATTCCTGAAGCGTTATTTGAAAGTGAATTATTTGGTTACGAACGTGGAGCCTTTTCTGGTGCAAATAGTAAAGGGAAGAAAGGGAAAATAGAGCTCGCGCAAGGCGGTACTTTATTCCTTGATGAGATTGGAGAAATGCCTCTCGATATGCAAGTGAAACTTTTGCGTGTACTGCAAGAACGAAAGTATTACCGAGTTGGTGGAGAAAAAGAAATTAATATCGATTTCCGCATTATCGCTGCTACAAATCGTGATTTACAAGAAGAAATGAGAAAAGGAACTTTCCGGGAAGATTTATACTATCGCTTAAATGTAGTTAGCTTGCACATTCCGCCAC
>NZ_JBFUIN010001249.1:0-613 GCF_056401855.1 Bacillus sp. P4_D3 | reverse complement strand
CTTCTTTACTAGATTTATGGCCGTTTAATTTATCAAAATACGGCTGAAGCTCCATTTCTACCTTTTTTAATCCCTCTTTTTTAGCTGGCGATAATTGATCATAATCAATATTACCATTCGAATCCCCGTACTCAAGCTTTGCATTCGTTAATTTCTTTAGTTCTTTTGTAAACTCTTCATATTCTTTTGCACCCATTTCATCTTTCGCTTGAGATAACTTTGCATTAAAACGCATGTATCCTTCTAATGTTATAGCTCCGGCATGCTTCTTTAAATTTTCAAACGACCCGTATATACCATCCGCCATAATAGATTGATAAGCAAAACCAGTCGTCGGGATTAAAAGTGCTGCTGCAAGCACTCCGGCGATAAGACGTTTCTTCCTTTTACTCCCTCCGCGCTTCATTTTTATTTGCACGATTACTTTTTCTTTTAACTCCGGCGGGGCAATAACCCCCTTCGCTTCTTCTTGTATAGATTCTCTAACTCTACAATCTAAACTCATTTCACATTCCCTACCTCTCCTAAAAAGATTTCTTCTACTTGCTCTTTTTGACGTAGTTTCTTTAGTGCTGCATGAATTCTGGACTTCACGGTACCGATTGGAGTATGT
>NZ_JBFUIN010001248.1:0-616 GCF_056401855.1 Bacillus sp. P4_D3 | reverse complement strand
GTACGAACTAACAGCTGAAAAAAGAAAAATAGAACAAAAAAAAGAATATGATCTGTATGTTGTGAAATCACGTAGTAAAGTCGTACAAACTGGGCAACGTATTATGGCTGGTATGCTGTCTTCACATACATTTTCACCTGAAAGAATAGAAGAATGGAATCGGAAAATTAAAAAAACAGAAGGTTTTATTCAAAAAAATGAAAGCCTTTTAGAGAAAATAAAAGAAAAAGAACGTGTCATTGATGAAATGTATCAAGAAGATTGTAAGAAGCTTGCGAAAGTAAAAGAAAAGTTAGAAGAAAAAATGCTTCTTGATTTAAAAATGTGTATGAACGGATGAGGTGGATGTAGTGATACAATTTGTATTACCGGTGCAACAGAGTTTACCTCCGCAAAAAGAAAAAGGGCTAGAAATACAATCAAAAAATGAAAATTCTTCATTTGATAATACAATGAGAATTGAAAATAAAAAACAGCCGAAAACGGAGAAACCGAAACGAGCAGAAGCACCAGAAGAAGAGAAGAAAGAATATCTTCTCGCAAAAAAAACGGTAACGAAAGAAGAGCCGATTGTAAAGAAAGAAGAAAAAAAAGAGACAGAACAATTATTACTAGC
>NZ_JBFUIN010001247.1:0-616 GCF_056401855.1 Bacillus sp. P4_D3 | reverse complement strand
CTACATACGATCTTACAAAACATGCCTGTTATGGTGGATGCGCTTGACTATAATGKAGATTTTGTTTTGTGGAATCGAGAATGCGAGATTGTAACAGGTTATACTGCTGAAGAAATAATTGGGAATCCAAACGCTCTTCAATTACTGTATCCTGACCATAATTATCGCCATCAAATACAAAATAAATTTTTGACTCGTGGAAAAAATTTTAGAGATTGGGAAATGAGTTTAACATGTAAAAATGGTGAAATTAAAACGATAATGTGGTCCAATATATCTGAGCAGTTTCCTGTAACAGGATTTAGTTACTGGGCTGTTGGGGTAGATATTACACATTTAAAAGCGATAGAAGGGCAATTAAAACAACAAACCTCTGAATTAGAATTAATTTTTAAAGCTTTACCAGATTTATGTTTTTTAACAGAAGACGATGGGACAATTATAGATTATAAAGCAGGATCTCCTACAAAATTTTACGTACCCGCAGAAGCTTTTATGGGAAAAAAGTTTTACGAAATATTACCGTCTCCAGTAGCACAGCAATTTCAAGAAGCAATTCGCCAATTGAAAGAAGAAGGAAAGAATGTAATTGTAGAATACCCTCTAACAATTAATG
>NZ_JBFUIN010001246.1:0-618 GCF_056401855.1 Bacillus sp. P4_D3 | reverse complement strand
CTGTTATCCACTGCGGAGTCACGATAATACTTACAGTACTTATACATACAATTTGAACATAAAACATTAAAGTACTACTTGTACGCAAAAATTCTTTTAAAAAAGCTTCTACAATACGCGAATCAGATTTTTTTCCTAATATCTTTTTAGAACGAGGGAACATCCACGGTTTTTTATTCGAACTACTCGGCTTCGCAGCATGGCCACCAACTTGCATAATCCCTACCGTCCAACGCATACTTTCTTCTTTTTCTTTCTCAACTTCTTTAAAAAAGAAATTTTTATAATTCATCTTTTCTTTTACCAAGACTATAGTAAATAAAGCTGCTAGACCGATAAATAATATGGAATACAATGGATTTTTATAAATAAAAAATACACTGATTCCAAAAAAAATCAAACTAAAAGAAAATATAACATCTTTTATAATCAATAAAACCCATCGTTTCCCCACACGTACATTTATGAATCTCGTCAACAACGATAGCATAAATCGAAAAACAGTAAAGAAAATCCAGAACAGTACGATTTGTATAATTGTCGCTCCCATACTTTTCATCAATATAGGCAGCATAATGAATACTACAATTGCGTTCGTTATTGCAATCCGAATTAACG
>NZ_JBFUIN010001245.1:0-619 GCF_056401855.1 Bacillus sp. P4_D3 | reverse complement strand
ACTTGTAATTTTTCCAGATGTAATTGGTACTAAAAGGAATAACATCAGAAAGAAAATACCAATTGGAAAAGAATATTGTTGAATAAGATGTAATAAAGTTTTTTGTCTAACAGCAAGTACAACTCCTAATAAACAAGCAGCACCAGCTAGGGCATAATCCTTTATAAGCAGGGCGAGTGTCACAATAATTCCGAGTAACAAAAAAGGAAACATATTCTTTTACCTCATCTATAGTGTTGTATAATCCCAACTACCATTTTCCGGTACAGAAACTTGTACCATATTCTGATCTGCAAGGTTAATTTGAATTAAATTTGGACTTATTACAGGTTTTAGTTCTTCTCGATTTATCATAAATTTAAATGCTTCAAAGCTTGCTAGAATGCCTACCATATTCGCAACAGGAGACAGTACCGCCCATGGGCGATTTTTTTGTACATAACTATTTGCCCAGTTCTCATCCGCGCCGTACGTGACAGAATGAAGAGCACGCCCATCTTTTAATTCATGAATTTTATCTTGGATTTCTGTTGTTAGCTCTTGTTGATAAGACGGATATCCTAACGCAATTTCATAGGGTGTAGAGTCAGGAGTAAAAGACATGACGCCACCTCTAAAT
>NZ_JBFUIN010001244.1:0-619 GCF_056401855.1 Bacillus sp. P4_D3 | reverse complement strand
CACTCTAATAAACCATTTTGAATTTCCAAGCCATTGACCATTTACCCTTAAAACATATTCATGTACTAAATCAGCTAATAAATTTGCGATGAACAATTCTTCTTCTCTCTTTGTTGCACCAATGAAGTCATCCAAAGTATCCGTAATAAAATAGCGTTTCTGCTTCATCGTTTCTTCTGTCCATTTTTCTGGTCCTTTATTTAATAAATCATTCGCTTCTCTTTTGAGTATCTTTACAATTTCATCTTTTCCTTTTAACACAATACCTTCTGAAACTAATTGAGGTAATGAAGGTCGTCCGCGCTCACAATCACTTTTGAAAAAGGTTTTATACGTTTCAAAATTATGTACGAATACTTCAACAGGCCAACCATTACTATAGAAAGATTCTCTATAACAAGATGACAAACTTTGGTCAAATATTACAATATCAAGGTCAGATGTTTTCGTAGCCTCTCCTCTAGCAACACTTCCCCCTAGTAAAGCAACATCACAATTCGAAAATTGTGATGTAATAACACTTCGTGCCGCTTCAATTKGTTTCATAGCCTTTCTCCTTCTCTTATTTTACTTTCTTCTTTTCAGCTCTTTCTCGTGTCTTTTTAATATAGGATTCTGC
>NZ_JBFUIN010001243.1:0-623 GCF_056401855.1 Bacillus sp. P4_D3 | reverse complement strand
GCATTAGGTATTTCAGGATTTAATGTAACGACTCCGCATAAAGTTGCAGTTATGGAGTACTTGGATGAGGTTGCCCCGCTAGCAAGGCAAATCGGTGCGGTAAATACAGTAGTTCATCGAGATGGAAAATTGATTGGGTATAATACAGATGGAATTGGTTTTGTTCGTGCCCTGCAGTCAATTAGTGAAGATCCACTTCAAGAGAAACGTATTTTATTAATCGGTGCAGGTGGTGCTAGCCGAGCTATTTACTTCTCGCTTGCAGATGTAGGTGTGAAAGAAATTGATATTGCTAATCGTACGAGAGATAAGGCGGAAAATCTTATCGCTGGGTGCATGGCAAATGTTAATTCGCATGCTCTATCGTTAGAATGTGCAGCAGAAAATCAAGGGGAATATGATATTATCATCCAAACAACAACGATAGGTATGCATCCACATGTTGCGTATACGCCGCTGGAAATTCGTTCATTGAAACAAGGAACGATTGTTTCTGATATTATTTATAATCCATTTGAGACGAAAATTTTAGGCGATGCGAAAGAACAAGGTGCAATAATTCAAAATGGAATCGATATGTTCGTTTATCAAGGTGCACTTGCATTTGAAATGTGGACAGGGTG
>NZ_JBFUIN010001242.1:0-624 GCF_056401855.1 Bacillus sp. P4_D3 | reverse complement strand
GTTGAGACCGGCTAAATACCTATCGTTAATTCTGCTAGAAAATCTGAATTCAAACGCTGATATAACGATAACGACTCTTTAGCCATCTGATCACGCTGGAGTAGTGGTGAATCTAGTTGTTTAATACAGACTTTCAATAAGACATTATAATATGTATAAGCACTACAAAAGATACACGAAATTCAAAGCAATCGATATAAAATCGATTGCTTTTTTTTATTTCAGAAGAGAAGCGTAACATAATATTGGTTAAGTTAAACGAGCTAAGACAAAAAAACAACAATAGGCCACAGGATGAATTAACGTAAGAACTCGATGTGAATCGGACAACGCTTTGGAGTGACGTGAAAAGTAGTGGACTTTATGGACTTCCAAAACGAAATCATTGATAGTTTGCTAGCAGAAAAGCAGGAGTAAGTATACGCATAGTTTATGAATTTAATTGGATTGATTTTAAGATAATAGTCGAATGGATAAAGATACTTTTACACGACGTGAAATGAAATCGAAAAAAATCGATTAAATTAAACGTTAAAATTAGGTGATTTAGAAAGTGGATTGTCGAATTTTATTATTAGGGAACATTTCTTTAAAAGTTCTTTAACAATCGCACATTTTAAAACG
>NZ_JBFUIN010001241.1:0-625 GCF_056401855.1 Bacillus sp. P4_D3 | reverse complement strand
CTTCCATATTATATTTTCAACTCCACACTCTTTTGGTAATATTTACACAAGAGAGGTGAAATAAATGATTTTAAATAAAAAGTTAATGATTCCATCTACATTTCTACTATTAACTTGTCACATAGGCATTTTTTACTTTTGGATTTTCGATTGGAAGAAGGTAACAACTCCTTACGGTCTAGCTATATGGATTGTTTCTACTGTTTGCAGCTTTTTACTTTATTACCACTTTAAACATCAAAACTCTAATAAAATAGTATTAATCAGTAGTTCATTATTATTAATCGTTTCTTCATCATTTATGATTTTTTTAGGTATTATTACTAGTATTTATCTTTGTAACTGTTAGTTCTATGCCTTAAATATATAGTCTTTTATTGTGTAAAAAAGAGTGAACAAAATAGAATCACATAAAAATTAAAGAAGATGATTCCGGTAAATCATCTTCTTTTAACATCCAATCTTTATTATAATATTTCGCTTTTCAATTTCTTAATTTTCCATAAGAGCCTCATAAAGAAATAAGCATACATACAACCTACAAGCCCTGTCATGACTTTTGCCCAAATTGGCACTCTTGATTCTGTTGAATTTAAAAATACGCTATACATTGAGGGTAATATAG
>NZ_JBFUIN010001240.1:0-627 GCF_056401855.1 Bacillus sp. P4_D3 | reverse complement strand
GCGTAATAACATCGTCTGTTTCAATGTTTTTTCCTCTATCAATAGAAAATGAAATAAATCTAGAAGAGAAATTAAGAAGTTATAATTTGGTGCAAGTGGTACCAAGTAATTTGCTTCCAATTGGAATTGACCCAGCGGAGAGTTTGATTTGTTTATCAATTGATGGGAAAGATAGAGGTAGTGTATATCATTGTGATATGGATTACTTTGAAGAAGATAACGAGTTAAGAGAGGAATACATCCGACTAATTTCTAAAAGTTTCTCTGAATTTGTGGAGAATTTATATATTCCTGAAAACTAATGATAGGATTTTATTGATTCGAATTAGTTAATAGTCGGTTAATCTCTTTAATTTAAACGGGGCTTTCTTTATGGTCTAACGACCCAGAGAAAGCCTCTTCTTTTTCCCCGAATTATTTAAAAGTACAACATAGGGGACGGGTGAAGTTCCTAAAGTTAATCCGAAAATTAAAGTGAATTTTAAGACTGGTTATGATAAGCATTTAATTGAAGTAGAAGGTTTTAAAGCAAAACCGACTATAGGTATAAAAGGTGGACACAACCTTGAAAACTTTGAATAGTACATTTTAGACAACTTCGGTGATCCGATAAAGAATATTAATCAA
>NZ_JBFUIN010001239.1:0-627 GCF_056401855.1 Bacillus sp. P4_D3 | reverse complement strand
GTAATTTATACGTGTACATTTTTTTCTCCCATCAACTAGTATACATAATATTATTATAATCTCTTTTCTAAAAAGTGTTGACTATGCCCTTTAGGATGATTTTCAACAACACCATATTCTCGGTATCCGTGCTTTTTATAAAATTCTGGTGCTTGGAAACTAAATGAATCTAGTAAAATGAGTCTACATCCTTTTTCCTTCGCAATTTCTTCTATTGTATGTAACAATTGACTACCATAACCATCATGGCGAACTGATTCATCAACCCATAAAAAATCTATATGTAGATGATAAAAATACATCGTTCCAGTTACCCCGCCAAAGATTTTCCCTTCCTCATCTTTCACTACGAAACTTACTTGTTCCATTGGCTGTTTTACTTCATCTGACAACACAGACATGTTATATTGAATTAATTTATTTTTAATGTATTCTCCTTCAGTGCGAGTACCGTTCTCTATACGTTTCATATGTACTTCTTCCTTTCAATTCTTATAATATTTACATATTTTTATTTCTTCATTTTAATAGACTAATCCATACAAATCCACCATATGTAACAAAACATGAAAAACTAATTAACCCCGGCATTGATACATACCCTTTTCTTGCATAACTTATGACGGT
>NZ_JBFUIN010001238.1:0-629 GCF_056401855.1 Bacillus sp. P4_D3 | reverse complement strand
TTTCTCTCCTTTACAAATAAATAATCCTAATATAAAAAAATAAAGATTAATCACTTATATACTATTTCTTTTACATTCATAAACTTATTAATTAGTATATCTAAATCTCGACTAAATAACAAAACTTTATCATGATCTAATCCATGCCTAGCAACAAGTTGAATTAACTCTTTCTTTTTGTGTTCTATTTTATTGTGTAATTGTCCCATCTCCATCTCTATACTAAAACTCCCTTTTCCCATAATATTACTTGTAAAATTATAGTACATTTTCACTCATAAAAAAATAAAAAAATGGTTTTTTTTACAAATTTTATATTTATGAAAAGAAATTTTAATGTAATTGTAAGTTACATACCCCTTCCATTTACAATCCATTCACCTAGTATACACTTCCATATTGTTTTACCATTTTCAAAAAAGCGCTATGAAACAAAGTGAATATCATATTTAAATCAGATCAAAGGCTCTTGTCTAATTAGAAGTAAGACTTGCTCCTTTTCCAAATAAAAACATATCTTATAAAGTAATCCATTAGTTATACAGATTAATTTCCTAAAAAGGAGGAAAAAACATGAGCTTTGGTGGTAGTTGCGCTGGTTTCGGCGGTGGATTTGCTTTACTCATCGT
>NZ_JBFUIN010001237.1:0-630 GCF_056401855.1 Bacillus sp. P4_D3 | reverse complement strand
GGTAAATTTTGTTGTATTGCGTCTGGAGTTACCTTTATTATGAACGGAGCGAATCATCGAATGGATGGATTTTCGGCATATCCATTTAATATTTTTAGGAATGGCTGGGAGAAATTCACACCACAGTTATCTGATCTGCCCTATAAAGGAGATACAGTGATTGGAAATGACGTTTGGGTTGGTATGGACACAACTATTATGCCTGGAATAAAAATAGGTGATGGTGCAATAATTGCAGCTAAATCTGTTGTGACTAAAGATGTCGCACCATATACAATTGTTGGTGGAAATCCTGCAAATAAAATAAAAGAGAGATTTTCAAATGCAATAATAGATGAATTATTGCAGATTCAATGGTGGAATTTTGACATTGAAAAAATAACCGGAAATATTGATGCTATTGTACAAGGAGATATTGAACCATTAAGAAAGTTAAAAAGGTAATAAAAAATGCATGACAAAGAGTATCATACCTCCGAATTTTGTTAATGATAATAGAACAAGGAGGTGTGATACTATGGCACAAGACGTTTTATGTGAAGTAAACAACTGTAAATTTTGGGCTAACGGCAATAAATGTAGTGCAGATGCAATTTATGTAGTAAGTCATAAAGGTAAACATGCATCTAC
>NZ_JBFUIN010001236.1:0-634 GCF_056401855.1 Bacillus sp. P4_D3 | reverse complement strand
ATGCTACTTCTACTCCTAAAAAAGCTCCAATTGATTGCAAACTATTTCCAGTAATTATAAGGAAATCATTTTCTTTTATTTGTTCATTTAGATTAAAATACGTTCCTATTACATTAGAAATATTACCTAAAGCTAATAACTCAATCCCCGTTTTCGCTAGCGCTTTATTTTTATTATCTATAGTTACATCTTGCTTCTCACATTTATCTTCATCTTTCACATCAATAGTTGCTATAATTTGTAATATATATCCTAGGGCTTGTAATGAACTCCCTACAATAACAAGATCCGACTCAATCTTTTCTTCTCCTGCAAACCCTCTAGTTGTTCCAATAGCTGCTATAAGATTTCCTCCTACTTGAAACCATGCCCCTGTCAATTCTAAATCGCGTAGGTTCATTTCCCATCACCTATATTAAAATTTTCTAGTACATTCGAAATAAACAAATATCACCTTTAATTCATTATTTTATTTTTCATATGTAATTTTGTGCATCACATAATGTACTAATAATAAAAAAGAGCACCTTTCAGTGAACTGCACCCCAGTTGTTAGACACAGTCTAACAACTGGAGGTGCAGTTTTTCTATGGCTAAATTTACAGCTGATGAAAAAATGCAAATCGTTCTACGT
>NZ_JBFUIN010001235.1:0-636 GCF_056401855.1 Bacillus sp. P4_D3 | reverse complement strand
TATTAAAAGTAAATCATTTCAAAGACATTCAACTTCTTCAACTCA
This sequence comes from Bacillus sp. P4_D3, assembly GCF_056401855.1. Lineage (NCBI taxonomy): Bacteria > Bacillati > Bacillota > Bacilli > Caryophanales > Bacillaceae > Bacillus > Bacillus sp. P4_D3. The sequence goes on along the minus strand of NZ_JBFUIN010001235.1, from coordinate 591 downwards.
CTTTTAGAGTAGGAACCTCTTTTGTTATTACTTCAATCTAATCCATTTTTATTTTTAAATTTCTTTTACGAACGTTCGAAGTTGCATCAAATAACTCGATTAAATAGTCACTTGATTTTTGCAATCCTGATTCACACTGGCACGGACAAGGAGCCGTAAGGATGAAAGAGAGGTAGGGCTTTCATTGTTTTAGGTAATATACTATCTAAGTCATTATTTCTAGAAGAAAAAACAATCAATCTCACCGCTATCTTTAAGAATTTCTTACATCTACTGATACAGTGAATAGTAATTGTTTATCTTCTTTACGTAAAATTGATAAGCAAACTGGTAACACCATATGGTCAACTACAAAAAATGGTTTCCAGACCAGGAAACCATTTTTAATTTCATTTACATAACAATAATAAATTAAGCAGTAAGAAGGAGTGCACACATGAAAAAAATGTTAACGAAAGAATTAAGTAATGAATTAAAGAAGCGGGAAGGGGTCATTTCTATTAAAGTTGAGCCTTATGAAAAAATCGAAGTTGGTGGAATTCGTGTAGATGGACCAGCTGTTATTCTAATTAATCAAGAATAGCTAAAAAT
>NZ_JBFUIN010001234.1:0-636 GCF_056401855.1 Bacillus sp. P4_D3 | reverse complement strand
CGGCATAACTCCGCCAAGCCCTATACCTGCAATAACACGGAAAATCGCAAACATTACAGGACCGTTCGCAAAACCAGCTAGACATGTAAATAGACTAAATAAGATTGTAGTTACTAGTATGATATTTTTACGACCTATTTTATCAGCTAATAAACCAAAGAATGCAGCACCAATTGCCGTTCCTATAGCTGTATAACTACCAATTGTCCCTGCTGTAACATCCGATATTCCCCACTCTTTAATGAGCGAAGGTACTGTTGCTCCATAAATAACAGCATCATATCCATCAAATGCAATTACGATAAATAACCAAAATATTAACCAAATATGCATGGAATGAATACGACTCTCGTCTATCACATTCATCGGGTTAATCGATTTCATCTTAATAGCCTCCTTATATGGGAATTTTCCCTTTCTTGTATTTCAACATCAGTAAACGCTTTCAATTACCTCCTCCTAAGTTTCTAAAAACTTTTCTGAATTTTCCGTATTTAAATTGTAATAACTACTATTAAAAATTGTTATCCGCTTTTTATAGGAAAAAGAAAAGTAATATTCCTATTTAATGCGGACGTCACTTCATAGGAATTAAAATTTGAACATAAAAAAGAGGTGCAATAAGCACCTCTTCTG
>NZ_JBFUIN010001233.1:0-638 GCF_056401855.1 Bacillus sp. P4_D3 | reverse complement strand
TTATATGGCATTCCGTTTTACGGTACAACGCAAATTTTTTATTACAATAAAAAAGCATTAGCGGAAAATGGCTTTACAAAAGAGGATTTAAAGACGTGGGAAGGTGTAGAAAAGGTAGCAAAAACAGTCGCAAAACGTGGTGAAAACGGAAATGTTTCATATGCTGGCTGGATGCCAATGTGGGGGACGTCAAACTTAATTGATGCAGTTCGCAGTGCTGGCGGTAATGTATTAAGTGAAGATGGTAAAAAAGTATTAATTAACGATGACACTTGGGTTTCGGTATGGGAGAAATTCCGTACATGGCTACATGAAGATACAATTATGAAAATACATTCAGGTGGTACTGGATGGGAATATTGGGATAAAACTGTAATTGATTTAGTTGAAGGTAGAACATTAGGATTTACAGGATCATCTGGTGATCAAGGATTTGTTTTTAAATCATTAGGAAAAGGAATGACGGAAGAAGAACGCCTTAACACGTTTGAAGCATTACCTCAGCCTGCTTGGGGTAATAATAAACCAGCGCCAAAACTAGAAACATATTTGTTCACATTAACGAGAAATATTGATCCAGAAGTAGCAAAAGGCGCATATGACTTTATGAAGTTTGCGACAAGTACGGAGAAAACGGC
>NZ_JBFUIN010001232.1:0-639 GCF_056401855.1 Bacillus sp. P4_D3 | reverse complement strand
TGCTGGGGTAAGCGCGCAGGTTCGTCTGGATTCCTGCAACAATACCGTGGCATCCTTCCGTCCCGTTCCCTCAATAATATAAGTCAGATACCCGTCACAATAGGATAACGACTGTGACGGGTACGAAGCTGTTCGAGTGAATAGCCCTCAAATTTGTCCCGATCCCATTTCCCTTCACTCCTTGAATATTTTTTCAAAACCAATACATACTATTTTCAAGCCGCCGTATCCACGGCTAATACTTCTTTCTTTTGTTACAGCAGAAGCAGGTAGATTCGTCACTTATCTGCTTTCTCTGTATATTTTTTTAAATATCGAAAAGACTACCTACAAGCTGTTTGAACTAGCAGCTTCACTCTTCTTGTAATGGGAAAGCAATTTATCACAATTAGCTAACTCATTCGACTCACTGGCAGACAACCAAAATTGTTGTCTGCTTTTTGTATGGAATTTTCCATTTTGCATATACTACTTTTGAGCCTGTTTACCAATGCAAGCCATTTTGGTGTTTTGAATTCCGACTAAGCTTTTTTGTTGCATAGATTATTACATCTTTGACAACACTGGTTAAAAGCGCGCTTTCTGGTTATTCGTAGTTCTAGTCCAGAATAATTTTTCTCCTATAAAGGACAGTAGGTA
>NZ_JBFUIN010001231.1:0-640 GCF_056401855.1 Bacillus sp. P4_D3 | reverse complement strand
GTACCATGTAAATCCGATGAAGAAAACGGTTAAATATGCCCCGAATATATACGTATTCGGGGCATATTTAACCGTTTTCTTCATCGGATTTACATGGTACACAACATTTTTACTTGTCCCTGGAGCTGGACATTAAAAGATGGCAATTTGCCATCTTTTTTTTAATTCCGCAATTCCCTAGTTGACTTATAGGTTTTATTACCTTATATTCTATATAACACATTGGAATTAGGGGGAATTAACATGAATACACTGCTTGTCGGAATTAACATCACAGTCATGCTCATTTTAGTTGGCGTATTGTATTATATGCAACGTAAGCATGTATCTTTTAATAAACGTGTATTTACTGCTTTAGGAGTCGGAATTATCTTCGGTCTTATATTACAATTTATTTATGAGCCTACTTCTAAAGTAATTATCGAATCAAATACCTGGTTCGGTTTAATTGGTAACGGTTATGTGAAGTTACTTCAAATGATCGTTATGCCACTTATTTTAGTATCTATTATTTCAGCATTTACAAAATTACAATTAACGAAAAACCTTGGTAAAATCAGTGGTCTTATTATCGGAATTTTAATTCTTACTACAGGAATTGCCGCAGCTGTCGGTATAGCTGCAAGCGCAGGATTTGATG
>NZ_JBFUIN010001230.1:0-641 GCF_056401855.1 Bacillus sp. P4_D3 | reverse complement strand
ATTAATATGAGAGCTTCCGCCGCCTTGAAAACGCGGTTGCTTTGCAAATCCTCCAATTACTGCTACCGTTCCCTCTTTTTTCAGCGGAAGAATTGCATCTTCATTTTGTAACATAACCATACTTTCACTTGCAACTTCTCTTGCAAGCTGATGATGCGCATCCTTACTATACACAGCGTTTTCTAATTGGTTATCATAAGCTTTAAAAATAATGTCAAGAAGACGCTCTGCTGCTTGATCAAGTTTTTCTACAGATAGCTCACCACAGTTAACTGCATCAACAATTTTCTTCTCACCAATTCCAAAGCTTGAAGGCATTTCTAACTCCAAGCCGTTCGCTAAACTTGCAACACGCTCATTTACCGCACCCCAATCAGAAACGACAAAACCTTCAAATCCCCATTCATCTTTTAAAATATCATTTAATAAATAGTTATTTTCCGAAGCRTATTCGCCATTTACCTTGTTGTAAGCGCTCATTACTGTCCAAGGCTGTGCTTCCTTAATGACATCTTCAAAGCTAGCAAGATAAATTTCACGCAATGTTCTTTCATCGACAATTGCATCTACAGACATTCTGCGATGCTCCTGATTATTAGCAGCGAAATGTTTTAATGACGTTCCAACCCCTTGACTTTGTA
>NZ_JBFUIN010001229.1:0-649 GCF_056401855.1 Bacillus sp. P4_D3 | reverse complement strand
ATGTAGTGGCTTCCAAGTAGGACGCGCTTCAATATTCTCTTCAGCTAAAGTTGTTACTATTTTTTCAATAGAGGTCCCAGATTCCACTTCATCAATCATCATAGTTGTAAGCCAACGGTTCGAACGAGTATTTTCTAATTCCGGCATAAAACAAAATCCCGGTATATGAGATAACTCTTCATAATACCGCTTAAATATACGCCTTCTAGAGCTCACTCTATCTTCTAACACTTCTAATTGTCCTCTCCCAATACCAGCTAATATATTACTCATTCTATAATTGTAGCCCACTTGACTATGCTGATAATGAGGTGCTGAATCTCTTGCTTGAGTTGCTAAAAACTTCGCTTTTTCTATCGCTTCCGTATCATCAGAAACTAGCATTCCACCGCCCGAAGTTGTAATAATTTTATTTCCATTAAATGAATAAATACCAAATCTTCCGAATGTACCACTTGCTTTTCCTTTATATGTAGAACCTAGAGATTCTGCTGCATCCTCAATTATGGGAACATCATAGTGATTACAAAGCGAAAGAATTTCATCTAATTTCGCACTCTGACCATATAAATGAACAAGAATGACAGCCTTAGGTAATTTCCCTGCTTTATCAGCATCATGCAACGCAAGTGCTAGAGCTTGTGGTGAC
>NZ_JBFUIN010001228.1:0-649 GCF_056401855.1 Bacillus sp. P4_D3 | reverse complement strand
ACATATAAGAGGGCTTTTAATGATGATATGAAGCAAGAGTTGTTACAAAGCTACAATAACGGTAAAAAATCAAATTCCTTATCAATCCCAAAAGAAACACCTATTTTATTTATAGATGCGATTGCTAGGCAATATAAAGATTCGAAGTATACAAAGCAAAAAAACGAAGATTATAAGGAGTTTGCTAGTAAGTTATTAATAGCTGATGTGAAAATAATTGAAGGTACACATAGTATTTATTTATACGCTCCGGATGAAATATACAAATTTGCAATGGATTTTATTAATAATAAAGTAGTGAAGAACTAAGCTATTGTTATTTTAGTGATGGAAGGTCTACATGATGAAAGAATATAACATATTAATTGTTGAAGACGATTTGATTATAGGAGATATATTACAAAAAATTTTGCAGCGCGAGAAGTACAATGTGTGTTGGGAGAAAGAAGGGAAGAATGTTCTTGATGTAATTCATGAGATAGATTTAGTCATAATGGATGTTATGTTACCAGGTGAAGATGGATATCAAATTACAAAGAAAATAAAAAATCTAGGATTAAATATTCCAATCATATTTCTATCAGCTCGGAATGATATTGATAGTAAACTAAAAGGTCTTACCATTGGAGAAGAATACATGATAAAACCT
>NZ_JBFUIN010001227.1:0-651 GCF_056401855.1 Bacillus sp. P4_D3 | reverse complement strand
GCTGCAACAATCGCTATATAAACGCTTAAATTTTTTTTCATAATTCCCCTACTTCCAACAGCAATTTACTCCTATATACCATACAGTGAACCATAGCACCGCTTACGCTCGAACTTCAAACATTACAGTTTTTATCCTCATACAATCCCTTATGCCTCGATATTCAGTCGCAATCTTACCAACTGATTGACTTATACCTTTACAACCATGCTACACTCCCTGTTCACTTTCGATTCCAGATAAGGTTGTTGGCATTACCCTAGTTTTCTTAGGGTATCGCTACCTATTTACGCAATATTTACTGCCCATCTTGGGCGCACAATGAAATGATTTCCTCCACCAAGTGTACCAATACTCTTTTGAGCACGTTGTAATGTGAACGGGGCTCTTACACTATCAAAATCAATTATTTTTGAAAATCTATGTTCCTTATCTCGAATACGAAAACCACTTGGGACAAATTTACGAATTGTTTCGTCTAAGTGATCGAAGTTGATTTCCTCTTTCTTCTTATTAATCATAACAACTTCCATGCCACAACCAATATCGTACTTACCTCCCAGTTTCCTGAAAGAGTGGACTATACCTTCTCTACAGTCATCGAGATACGCAGTCTCTACCGTAGGCTCACCGTATTAATTATCCCTCTTC
>NZ_JBFUIN010001226.1:0-653 GCF_056401855.1 Bacillus sp. P4_D3 | reverse complement strand
GTTGTGCCATCATAAGGCGTTCTGCTGCACGACTAAAGTTTAATTCTTCTGCCACCGTTATGAAATACCTCATTTTCCGAATATCCATTTCAATCCCCCTATCATAAACAAATAATAAACACTTCGCTTTTACTTCTCTAAGGTAAATAATTTTTTATTTTCAAGTGGTACAAAACAAGGCTAAAAAACTTATCTCCAAAGTTCTTTAGCCTTAATCACTTGTTACACATTAAAAAATATTATTCGTACAACGGTACCTTTATCAACTTCTGAATGGATCTCTACACTATGTCCCAATTGTTTTGTAATTTCATATACAAGATATAACCCCATTCCAGTTGATTCTTTAAAATCTCTACCATTTTCTCCTGTAAAGAACGGTTTAAATACTCTTGGTAAATCTTGCTTCGGTATCCCGACGCCACTATCGGCAATTTCAAGTACAACTGTATTACMTTCCCTACATGCTTTCACTTTAATCTTTTCTCTACTACCTGATGAGTATTTAATCGCATTCGATATAATTTGTCCAATTAAAAATTGCAACCATTTCGCATCACTTTCTACAGTAATACCTTTATCAATTTCAAGCTCTGGATATACAAAACTCCGGATAAAGAAGCGTTTATGTTCATGCACGGAATCATTTACTA
>NZ_JBFUIN010001225.1:0-654 GCF_056401855.1 Bacillus sp. P4_D3 | reverse complement strand
AAGGAATTGTTTTCAAAAGCACAAGAAAAATGGCGTGATATACAGCATCTAGATGGTTTTCATGGGCAATTTGGTGGGTGGAATGAAGAAGAAGCGTGTGTGTATACTTTATGGGAAGATAGAAATGCATATCAATCATTCATGAATGATGCTCATGATACAATTTTTTTAAATAGTAATCAAGAAGGCACATATATTTCCTGTAATATTGAAATGTTTCAAACGTTGTATGATATAACAGAAACTCCTTTGAAAGACGTAATTGCACAAGGGTCATTTGTAAGAGTTGCAATTTGCGATGTGAAAGAAGGAAAAGAAAAGAATTTTTTACATACGCAAGAAACAATTTGGAATAAAGGAATGGAAAATGAAAAAGGGATATTAGGTGGAGTTGTAGGGAGGTCTTTAAAGAATGAAAATCGTTACATAGTATTAACTTATTGGCAAGATGAAATAGTACATGAACGTTATATGAAAGAAATTTTTCCTGAGTTATATCAGTTAGCAAATGTAAATGAGTATGTTGAAAATATAAATGGAAAGAAAGTTATTAGGAAGGAAGAATGGTCTGTTGCCGCTTCGAAATAAAGTTAGAACTTGTTAAAGTAGCTAGTTTAGATAAGTTGAAATGGAACATTTGTTCTTGTATAATTG
>NZ_JBFUIN010001224.1:0-655 GCF_056401855.1 Bacillus sp. P4_D3 | reverse complement strand
ATATTACTTGATTCAAATACATCTTGATCAATAACATGCAAAGAACCCACACCCATTCGTACCAATTGGATGAGTGTAATTCCTCCTACGCCCCCTGCCCCAACTACAGTAACTCGAGAATTTTTTAATTTCTCCTGCTCCTCTACAGAGATGACACCAATATTTCGCGTAAAACTTTCTTCATATATATTTTGCATATCATTATTTTTTGTTAACAAATTATATTCCTCCTTACAGTGTTTTATAATCCCATCCACCCTTTGGGACTTCTTTTACTTGAACCGGGATATGACTATCTAAATCCATTACAATGCCTTTAGGCGCTCTAGCTAGAGGTTCACGACCAGTTAAAACTTGTATTGCTTCATGAAAACTAAATAATGACAATAGATGAGCACGCATCGGTGTGATAATCCACCCTGCTTTTCCATCACAAAAATCTTGTGCCCACTCTTTTGGTGCGCCTTTCTCCACAGAATACCAAGCTCGACTTTTCTTTATATCAGCAATCTGTTGTCTTAATTCTTGATTTGTTAATTTGCATCCGACACTTGAGATGTTTAATGCTTCTTCATAAGGAATTCCGGTTGGAAAAAATGTAGAAACAAATCCTCGTGTTGGGGGACTACCTGACATCCCGACACTTGGTATACCC
>NZ_JBFUIN010001223.1:0-656 GCF_056401855.1 Bacillus sp. P4_D3 | reverse complement strand
TGCTAGTCCTTGAATAATTCCTACGACTGTTTGCATGCCATGTGATAGTTTATGGTATTTCTCTGTCATATTAAGCTGAAATTTATCTGCAAGTTCTTCAGCATACTTTCCATCCCAATTTTTATAAAACATGCTACACATCTTAAAGATTTCTTTTACTTTATAACTTAAATGAGCTTCTTCTTTCACTCTAACGAAACAAATATTTTGCATCGCTTTACTATTTTCAAATACATTTTCGCCAAATATAGATACGCTTCCACTACTTGAAATAATTTGTCCAGCAAGTAAGTTTAATAAAGTCGTTTTCCCTGCTCCGTTTCTTCCAAGCAAACCATATATTTTATGATTTTCTACTTTAATTGTTACTTCGTTTACAGCTAGTTTCTTTTTATATTTTTTCGTTAAATCTTTCGTTTCAAGTGCAAACATTACTCTTTCCCCTCCTTCGTAATTTTTTGTATCATATCCATCAATTCGTCTTTTGATATTTCTAGTACTTTTGCTTCTTCCCACACTTTAGGTAAATACTCTGTCATAAAAGTATTTTGTCTTTTTTTTAGTACAACTTCTTTTGCTCCCTTTGCAACAAACATCCCAATCCCTCTCTTTTTATATAAAATCCCCTCATCCACTAATACATTTACCCCTTTAGC
>NZ_JBFUIN010001222.1:0-657 GCF_056401855.1 Bacillus sp. P4_D3 | reverse complement strand
GATGCATCATATGTGATGCATCTCCCTTTCGTTATTATAAATTAAAAGCGTCTGCCAATAGGCGATAAGAGTTTAATTTATGTTCAAATTGATGAGTAATCGTGACAATCATAAATTCGTCAGTATTATACGCTTTGCTTAAGTTTAATATTTTTTCTTTCACAGAAGATGGATCACCGACGATCATACGTTGACGATTTTCTTTTATGCGGAATAGATCATAAGCACTATACGCATAATTTTGAGCAGTTTCGATAGAAGGAGTACCAGTAGTCCGTTTTCCTTGTTCTAATAGTAAAATCGATAAATCAAGGCTTGATGCTATCTTCTCCGCTTCTTCATTTGTTTCTCCGCAAATAACAAAAATAGATACGATTGATTTTGGTTTATCACCTAAATAGGAAGGTTGGAATTGTTCTTGATAAGCCCTCATTACTTCAGGGCCACCGTATCCGTTAATGAATTGTGCAAATGCAAAAGAAGCGCCTTGCTTTGCGGCAATCATTGCACTTTCTCCGCTAGAACCGAGCATCCACATTTCAGGAGATGTTGTGATAACTGGAGTAGCCTTTAAGTTTGCATAATGATGATTTTCTGGTACTTGATCATGTAAGTACATAGCAACATTTGCAATTTGTTCTGGATATTGATCAAGTG
>NZ_JBFUIN010001221.1:0-658 GCF_056401855.1 Bacillus sp. P4_D3 | reverse complement strand
GTTACTAGATCACGGTGCGACAGCATTAAAAGACGGTAAGTATTTAGAAACGAAAGATATTGCAAATGAAGTATTACAAAAGAAAAAAGATGATGCACTTGAAAAAGCTGTAACATCAAATGCAGAGAATATGCTTCAAAAAGCAAAAGACGTTGAAGAGAAAGTAAATGAAAGAGTAGCGAAAAGAAAAAAAGTAAATGAAGAAGGAATCGATAAACTAATTAAAGCTGTCGATAGTATAGATGAAGTAAAAGAAAAAGAGAAAAAAGTGTCAGAAGCATTAGATAAGGCCGAAGAGGCGCAAGCAAAAATTGAGGCTAAGAAAAATAAATAGAGTTATAGTTTAAAAGGCTGTCGTGTATAACGACAGCCTTTTAATTTTTTGCTGTAAAAGAAGTAATGCTATGTAGTAAAAAAGAGATGATTTTAGAATTCCACCTGTCCTCATGATGAATGGTATAAATATTACGCTGAAATTCAAATCCAGGGATTGGTATATAGCATAGCTCATTTCGTTGTACTTCTTGTTCAATAGCAAGTTTAGAAATAAAGGCAACCCCATTACCATATTTTAAAATTTGTTTCATCGTTTCTAATGAATCTAGTTCAATTTCAGATTGGAATGTAATGTTATGTGCTAACGTCCATTGTGTAAGTA
>NZ_JBFUIN010001220.1:0-658 GCF_056401855.1 Bacillus sp. P4_D3 | reverse complement strand
ATAATAGCCTTTGTTATTTGCCTATTATTTATGGTACTACTATATTTTTATCTTAAAAGAAACAAAAAAAGGAGAAATTTAGATTGTGACGTAATAGATTGTACCGATTGCTCAGATTGTGATTGTACTAACTAAACCTCCATTTGTTTTGATATTTTTATAAAAAGGATTATATATCGTTTTAGGTATGTAATCCTTTTTATTTTTTGAAGCGTTTCATATACATTCTTCTTTGGTGTACGCTCCTAATATGAAAATTACATACGGTGAAATAAGGAGATAAATCTAATATTAGAAAAGTAGGGATATAATGAGAATTGCTACCCTCAACATTTGGAATCATCAAACTTTGTGGTCAGAGAGATTAGAGGMTATTTGTGAGGAAGTTCAAAATGTTGCTCCTCATATTCTAGCTATTCAAGAAGTTAGGAGTCATATGGATGATGAAAAGAAGATAAATGTAGCACAATATATCGCGAATCAAATAGGTTATCCATTTTGTATATTTAAAGAGTATCATGCGTATTTCCGAGTGATCATTACGGTGTTTTTGTGGATATAAAATTTGATAAGTGAAACGACCTCTCTAATATATGAAATAGAAGGTAGGGCAATTGTTGTTTTGTCGATAAATCGATATTCCTTGTCGGATCGTTGA
>NZ_JBFUIN010001219.1:0-658 GCF_056401855.1 Bacillus sp. P4_D3 | reverse complement strand
ATATATACTCAGTAAAAGCCAGCATCTTTAGATCGTTAGGTTGGTATTTTTTTCAATTTGTTTGAAATATATTTAAAAATCAGTTCCAGTCATTCGAGCTAGCATAAATGTTATTAAAAATATTGACTCGCAAGTAAAAGCTCTGATTTATTTGATGCTTAATAAGCTAAGAATAACATAAAGAGAATAGTCATTATTTTTTAGAGCATCCTAAAGTTTATCATCTAATCAGCCTGGAGTGAATCTCATGCTAAAGAGTAAACTATCCCTAATAATTTACGGGATTTTAATAATGGTCATATTTGCATCTCCGAAAGAAGGAAACGCAGCTAACATATCTGATAAAGATTTTTATGATTCCTATAACACTTTATTGGCTCCGTATGCAAGTCGAACGATTCAAAGCAAACTTGGACCTTCGCATCAGTATAGTTTAACTGAGGCGAAGGTTATAAAAATTGACCGATCMCCAAAATACACTTTTAACTTCATTGTCGTTGCAAAGTATCGAACTTATACAAACGCCCATAACCCGCCAAATCATGTTGTAACAATTACTTATAACATTAATCCAAGTGGAGTGAAAGTTATAAACTTCAAACAAAAGAAAGAGTAAATAAACAGTGTAGTCTATACGAACCTAGAAATTTCCTAGAAG
>NZ_JBFUIN010001218.1:0-659 GCF_056401855.1 Bacillus sp. P4_D3 | reverse complement strand
TTTCTCATCAATCAAAAAAGAACCCACATATTTAAATGCGGGCTCTCTCCAATCACCTATTTGCTGAAAAACGAAGAAGCTGTGTTAATCCCGGCTCTAAATTCATTTCTCCTTTATGACGAACATATACGATTTTATCTCCATCAAATTTTGGAGTGTCCCCTGGATTATACGTATGCCACTCATTCGTTCCTTCTATAGAGTACTCCATATATTCAGTTGCACCGGCAATTACGTTTTTACTATCATCAGCTGTTACATTTGGTGCCATTTGCGCAATTTTTGAATCACTAATTAATAATTTCTTAATATCCTTATCACGTTTATAATCGTAAGCCGTTACGACAACATCGTTACCGTATGCTTTCACTTGCAGTCCTTGTTTAAATGAATATCCATCTGGAGCATTCTTCTCGCCACCATTTGGTCCAGCTGACATCCAGCCTGTTTCAATTCCGCCCGTATTTACAACCGTAAATCCTTTTTCATCTCCGCCTTCAATTTTCTTTTTACCAGCCCAATCTGGTAAGTTTAAATCCCAATGCGTATGACTTGTGAAGAAAACAACTTGCGGATAGTCCTTTAATATATCGTACAATTTATCAATGTTTAAATAATCTTGTAAATACGGATTTTGTCTTGATCCAGATACCGTATCC
>NZ_JBFUIN010001217.1:0-660 GCF_056401855.1 Bacillus sp. P4_D3 | reverse complement strand
GATGAAATGTATGATGAAGTTTTAAGTGCATTAAAATTTTTCTTATCAGACATAATAATTTATAAGAAATTCCAATTGAGTGAGGAATTTCTAAAATTATGTATTGTTATAGGATGATTAAAATGTGGGACACGATTGTTTCGTATGTACCTGAGTGGAAAGTTTTTATACAAGCCTTTATCGTACTATTCATTCCATATATAATTTCAAGATTTTTTAGTTGGATTCGCACATTAGAAAAAGAATAATATAACAAACTATATTCAAGTGAAAACAAATATTGATATGTAAAGAAGAGTGGTATAAGAAGCTTTTTTGGAGAAAGAGTGATGAAGGTGAAAGCGCAGGATTCAATAGTTAATCAAAGCCAAGAACAGGGAAATACATATGAGAATAACGCGACAAAAGTTTCTGAAAACCACTTTACAGGTGATTTCAACTTAGATTTAGAGGTAATAAAAAAAGAGGCTCTTGATAATTCGGACGTTTATTGTCGAGAGTTTAATATCGGCGGGACTAGCATCCGCGCAGTTCTTGTTTTTGTAGAAGGGCTGTCAGATAAAGATCTTATTGATATGCACATTATGAAATCATTAATGTGTAATTTTCCTGATGAGTATAAAGATGAATCATCTAATATGAAAGATAGTGTTTCAAAAG
>NZ_JBFUIN010001216.1:0-660 GCF_056401855.1 Bacillus sp. P4_D3 | reverse complement strand
GTTTACTCCAAAGAATTCAATTTTTTAAGAAAGCAAATTAATACTGGAGACTCAAAATACTTGTTAGAAAGGATAGAAGTTTAATAGTGTGGGAATGCTTGTATATATAGGAATTAAATATTTATATCAAATTGTAAAGGTATTCAATGGAAATCGGAGAAAATACATTAATATTAACAACCTGGTTTATTTTTGTTTAAAGAAAAAGTCATAATTACAGATGGGGTACTTTGGCGTGTTTGATTCTATCAGAAAGTAAAGTATGGGGGGAATCACGATGTCGATGAAAAAACGTAAATGGCTCAAAATGATGTTGACTGGTTGTGTTTTAGGTTCATTGTTAGTAACGGCAGCTTGTTCAGGAAAGAAGACAAGTACAGAAGATGAAAAAACGATTAAGGTAGGGGTTCTTGCTTCGTTAACAGGTCCATTAGAATCATATGGAAAACAAACGGTAAATGGATTTGAATTAGGGTTAGACTATGCAACTGGTGGAACAGGGAAAGTAGAAGGAAAGAAGATTAAGTTTGTTGTAGAAGATACAGAAACGAAAGCAGATGTAGCAGTTAAAAAAGCTACAAAGTTATTAGAAGAGGAGAAAGTTGACTTTTTAGTCGGATCATCTAGTTCAAGTGATACATTAGCGGTTTTACCACTAGC
>NZ_JBFUIN010001215.1:0-662 GCF_056401855.1 Bacillus sp. P4_D3 | reverse complement strand
GGATTTAGGAAACTATGTCATTATTGGATTAGGTACAAATGGAGCCTTTACTACTGAGCAACTTGTATCATTAATAAAATTAATTGGGAATGAACGTAAAATGATTTTTATTAATACGAGGGTACCACGTCCGTGGGAATCAATCGTGAATGAGAGATTGAAAGTGACAGTATCTGAATATCCTAATATAACTCTAGTTGATTGGTATGCAGCAAGTGCTGGAAAGGGAGACTACTTTGCACCTGATGGTGTGCATTTAACCAAAGTAGGTGCAGAAGCATACGCAGCACTTGTAGCCAAAGCGGTGAATCAATAATTAGATATGTTTTATTAATTTCTTTTGCAAAATTAACTGAAATGTAAAAGCTCTATGGTTGAGGAAGACAATTTTTTTGCAGTCATCAATAATTTCTGTAATTTATTATACGTCGGAAAAGCGAAGTTTGGTTGAAGACTCCGTCTTTTTTATACAGGGCATGAATGGTTTCGATGCCTTTTACTATACGTGAGGCATGACGGATGTTTTGAATTCCTGCGGATTTGGAAAAGTGTCTGTCGCTTTACATGACGATGGTCCTGTTCTGTGAGATTATTTATAGGAAGAAAGAATGTAACTTCCTAACTTTAAAAATAAGCCCAAAGAATTATTTAATTCTTTGGGC
>NZ_JBFUIN010001214.1:0-662 GCF_056401855.1 Bacillus sp. P4_D3 | reverse complement strand
GTACATAGTATATATACTGTCCTTTAATTTATCTAACTTTTTTTAATTTTGATCTTGAATTGTATTTCTTAATAAAATTTCACTACATCTTCAGTAGGTAAGAATGTTCTTTCCCCTGGTTGTTCATTTGGCTCACCAAATGGCATTTGTCCTACTAAGCTCCACTCTGCTGGTATGTTCCAAGTTGCTTTCACTTCAGCATCTACGATTGGATTGTAATGTTGTAATGACGCTCCAATTCCTTCAGCAGATAATAGCATCCACACAGTATGTTGTAACATTGCATTACCTTGATGAGACCAGAATGGGAATTGATCTTTATATAACGGTGCATTTTCTTGCATTTTTTCTACAGTTGCTTGATCTTCAAAGAATAAAACTGTACCTACACCTGTATGGAAACCTTTTAGTCTTTCTACAGTCGCTTCAAAGTTTTCTGCTGGTACGCGTGATCTAAGCGTTTCTTTTACGATATCCCAAAACTTTTCATGCTCTCCATCCATTAATACAACCATACGGCCACTTTGCATATTAAAAGATGTTGGTGCGTGTAAAGCTGTTTTTAAAACTTCTTCAATTCTTTCCTTTGTAATTGTAGCGTTTTTTGTTACTTTACGAATTGAACGACGGTTCACGATTGCTTCTTTTAAGTTTGTTGTAGT
>NZ_JBFUIN010001213.1:0-664 GCF_056401855.1 Bacillus sp. P4_D3 | reverse complement strand
GAGCAGTACGGTAGCTCGTCGGGCTCATAACCCGAAGGTCGCAGGTTCAAATCCTGTCCCCGCAACCAAATGGTCCCGTGGTGTAGTGGTTAACATGCCTGCCTGTCACGCAGGAGATCGCCGGTTCGACCCCGGTCGGGACCGCCATTTTTTTACATAAAGGCTCGGTAGCTCAGTCGGTAGAGCAGAGGACTGAAAATCCTCGTGTCGGCGGTTCGATTCCGTCCCGAGCCACCATTTTGAAATCGCAAGCCGGCTTAGCTCAATTGGTAGAGCAACTGACTTGTAATCAGTAGGTTGGGGGTTCAAGTCCTCTAGCCGGCACCACTTTCAAAATGAGCCATTAGCTCAGTTGGTAGAGCATCTGACTTTTAATCAGAGGGTCGAAGGTTCGAATCCTTCATGGCTCACCATTTTTAATTTAATGCGGGTGTAGTTTAGTGGTAAAACAAGAGCCTTCCAAGCTCTGGTCGAGAGTTCGATTCTCTTCACCCGCTTTTTATGGGCCTATAGCTCAGCTGGTTAGAGCGCACGCCTGATAAGCGTGAGGTCGATGGTTCGAGTCCATTTAGGCCCACCATAATTATTCCGCAGTAGCTCAGTGGTAGAGCTATCGGCTGTTAACCGATCGGTCGTAGGTTCGAGTCCTACCTGCGGAGCCATA
>NZ_JBFUIN010001212.1:0-664 GCF_056401855.1 Bacillus sp. P4_D3 | reverse complement strand
TTTAATCAAAAAAATGCAACGTTTAAAAATCAAAAGGTTCGTGAGGCGATTGATTTAGCGTACGATAAAAAAGGAATTGCGGATGTAATTTTGAATGATGGATCATTGCCAGCGTATTTCTTAGTACCTGAAAAGTTTACGACAGGACCAGATGGAAAAGACTTCCGTACTGTAAATAAAAATTTCCGTGACAGTAAAGATAATGCTGCGAAAGCAAAAAAACTGTGGGAAGAAGCGAAGAAAGAACTTGGTCAAGATACAATTACAGTAGAATTACTAAATGATGATAACGGTAGTCGTAAAAAAGTGGGCGACTTTATTAAAGAAGAATTAGAGAAAAACTTACCTGGTATTAAAGTGAATTTGAAGCAACAACCATATAAGCAGAAGTTAGATTTAGAAAAGAAATTTGAATATGAATTCTCATTATCTGCATGGAGTCCAGATTATCCAGACCCAATGACATATATTGATATGTTCGTTACTGGAAGCTCATTTAATGAAATGGATTATTCAAATCCGAAGTACGATGATTTAGTAGCAAAATCAAAAGGAGAACTACTAAAAGATGACGCAGCACGCTGGAAAGCACTTGCAGAAGCTGAAAAAATCTTAATTGGTCAAGATGCTGCAATCTCTCCTACGTACCAACAAAGTACAGCTT
>NZ_JBFUIN010001211.1:0-668 GCF_056401855.1 Bacillus sp. P4_D3 | reverse complement strand
AGTCAAGCGTAAATAAAAGAAATAACAACAAAAATATAAAATAATAAAACATATGTAATTAGCAATAAATCTATAAAGCAAAACATAAAATGAAATTTATCATTTGTATAGAAAAATTTATTTCGCATAAAAAAAATTCCGCGCTAATCAAAATTATTTTTGATTCGTTAAACGATAATTAATCGATTAAGATTTGCTGTGATTAATTTATAGCAAAATAAACGATAAAAACTGTAGAAATTCATTTAGATAAGATTTTATGTGAATCTCATTAAAAACCTCCGTTCCATCTCATTAAGTATAGTTTACTTGGTTTTTGATACAGAGAAACACTTACTCTATACAACTTTGTATAATATATATTATGTTAACTAGTAAAAAGTAATAAACTTATTATATGTTAGTTTTGGTTGTTAGGCTCCCCTTTTTAATTTGGTTCATAATGTGTTGTAGATTGTGTGGTTATTTGTTTTTTAAGTTATTTATGTTGTGTTATTGATAAGAATGTTTCCGTGTATAATTTATATTTTAGTTAATAAAAAACGCAATTCGTTCACTTTAAACGAATTGCGTTGATATGATTAAGAATAAGTTTTTAAAATTAGTTTGCTACAGCAATTGCTTCGATTTCGATTAATAATTTATTGTTAATCAATTTGTTAACTTAT
>NZ_JBFUIN010001210.1:0-671 GCF_056401855.1 Bacillus sp. P4_D3 | reverse complement strand
CTTCTACAGACATATTTAACAACTTCGCTACCGTTTCTTTCGTTTGCGGAGCAGCATCCCCTAACTTTTCAGGAATCATTCCGATTTCAGAAGCTTTACCATTCGTCGCAAGACCTTTTCCATTACGATCGTAAACTTCACCACGTTTTGGTTGTGTTGTCTGCATACGCACTTTACTATCTTTTGTCATGCCAGGGAAAATGAAATCAGGAGTCCAATCTATTTTCCAAGACTCTTTATCCCCATCTTTTTCTTTCACCATTTTTGCTTCATGGCCAAAAGTGATTTTACCACCAACTGTATCCATGCTTACTTTAAAAGGAACAGGGCCTTCATCTTTTTTATCTTCTTTTACTTCCCCTGTTTCTACCTTTAAGTCTTTCACTTCAATACCAGAATAAATCTTTTCATATTTCTCAGTAAACTCTTTCTGTGAAATATCTTTTTTTGCATTTTCTGATAATTGATCATACATATCTGCAAATTTTTGTTTATTCCATGCTTTTACATATGTATCAAACGCTTCTTGTGGTTTTTCTTCTTTGCCGCATCCGACTAGCATTAATGCAAAGCAAAGAAAAAGAATCCCCCATATTTTTCTCAACCGATTCTCCTCCTTTTATTACATAGCGTACTTCTAAAGATTTATAGCATTCTATACATGCTAACTC
>NZ_JBFUIN010001209.1:0-673 GCF_056401855.1 Bacillus sp. P4_D3 | reverse complement strand
CGTTTTTTATTTAGGTCTTAACTTTGTTGTGTCTTCATAACTAGGGTGGTACCGCGATATTTTATCGTCCCTACGTATTTGCGTAGGGACGTTTTTATTTAGGGCTTACTTTTGTTGTATCTTCATAACTAGGGTGGTACCGCGATATTTTTTGTCGTCCCTACGTATTTACGTAGGGGCGTTTTTTATTAGGGAGGAAGTGAGTGTATTAGAAAAGAGTATTGATAGAACAATATAAATACTGAATTGTAAAATAGAAATAGAAAAAGAGAGGAGATAAAAAGATGAATTCACAGCAATGGACATCGAAATTAGGTTTCGTATTAGCTGCAGCAGGTTCAGCAATTGGTCTTGGGGCGATTTGGAAATTCCCGTATATGGCCGGAATCGGAGGAGGCGGAGCGTTCTTCCTTATTTTCATCGGTTTCACATTATTAATTGGTTTACCGCTATTATTAGCTGAATTCGTTATTGGAAGAAGTACACAAAAAGAGGCTGTTGATGCGTATAGAGAGATTGCTCCTAAAACGTTATGGCCGTGGTTAGGTAAATTAGGGATTGTAACATGTTTCATATTACTTTCTTTCTACAGTGTTGTAGGGGGCTGGATTTTATTATACTTATGGAATGCAATTACAGGTAGACTATGGGAAGGAAATGGAGCATACGAAGC
>NZ_JBFUIN010001208.1:0-673 GCF_056401855.1 Bacillus sp. P4_D3 | reverse complement strand
GACATATAGTTACACACTTATATATAAAGTTGGAGAGTACACGGGCAAGGTTCGAGATGAAGAATTAAAGGACATTTTAAAGCATCATTTACCGTATATGTTACAAGCATATAATGAACAAGTAAATTTTCAAGAAGGAGAAAATGTACAGCATATAACTTGTAAACAAATGTGGCCGGAATTTACAGAAATGGATAGGGAAACAGATAATGAATATACAGGGGATATGGGGATTGCTATTTGTTATATTACACATTTGAAACGATTGGCATTAAAGTTTGCTCAAGTGGCAGTAGAAGTTGCGAACCCGGAGTTTCGTTCTTTTCTGGAAAATTGTTTTGTGAAAATGAATCGTTACGCATATAATGTTTGGCAATATGTTGTGAAGAAGGAATATAAGATTAAACATGTATATGAAAATGAAAAATTCGCGTGAAAAGCTAAGGTGGAATKAAAGGCGCCTTAGTTTTTTTATGTCTAATTAGAGGGGGGATTAAAGATTGGTTATGTTATCCGAAAATTTACAAAAGTTTACTGTATCTTTACTATTTTTAAATCTTTCCTTTAAAAATAAAGAGTAATATGGGATTGTACATATTCTATCAAAGGGAGGAAACGCAAATGAACAAATGGGTTAAGTCATTAACTGCTATGGCACTTGCAAGTTCTTTAT
>NZ_JBFUIN010001207.1:0-673 GCF_056401855.1 Bacillus sp. P4_D3 | reverse complement strand
TTGCTGGATCATCMAAGCTATTAGATACGCTAATGATTGCTATTACAAATAGTGCTGCATATGTAGCTATTCTATTTATGCTTATCCTATGGTTCAATAATGGAAAGAAAGAAAATGCAATCCGAAAACAATATACGGTGTTATACACGACACTTTCAGTTAGTATTGCATTATTAGTAAATGTTCTTATACATGCGGTATATTATCATCCGCGTCCTTTTATTACACATCATGTCAATCAATTAGTACCGCATGCAGCAGATTCATCATTTGTAAGTGATCATTCTGTACTTGTATTTTCGATTGCTTTCGTATTTATTCTAAGAGGAGAAAAACTTAAATATATCGCGCTTATATGGGCAATATTAGTCGGTGTATCACGCATGTACGTAGGTGTTCATTATCCTCTAGATATACTTGGGGCTGCGTTCTTAACATTTATTACAAGTGGATTAGTAATACAAAGCACACGTATACTTGAACCGTTAGCTAGTTTAATTTTCAAAATGTATGCACTAGTAGCAAAACGAGTTCCTTTTTTAGCGAAATATAATCATATAGCTTAATCGTAAGAACCTACAAAAAGTAGGTTCTTTTTATTTGAATATTCTTAAATTTCACTTACCGTATTTTATATTAAAAAATACAAAATAAATAAAAGACAAACAGCAAC
>NZ_JBFUIN010001206.1:0-673 GCF_056401855.1 Bacillus sp. P4_D3 | reverse complement strand
GAAGGTCAACCATTTACAGTTCATACTGTTAGTCAAGATGGAGAAATGATTACAGCGAGAAATGGATTAAAGGTACAACCGGACTATAGTATCGAAAACTTGCCTCCAGTTGATATTTTAATTATTCCTGGTGGGTTAGGTGTTAGAGAAAACGAAATGAAAAATGAAATAATAACAAATTGGATTCGCGAGCAAATGAAAGAAGTAAAGTTAATGACTTCTGTTTGTACCGGTGCGCTTTTACTTGCGAAAGCTGGATTACTCGATGGCTTCAAAGCGACAACACATTGGGCAAGTATTGAAAGTTTTAGAAATGATTTTCCGAATATTGAAGTATTAGAAAATGTAAAGTTTGTAGATGAGGGGCATATTATTACGTCTGGTGGAATTTCAGCCGGAATTAATATGTCATTTCATATTGTGAAAAATTTGTTAGGTGCTCGGGTTGCTGAAGAAACAGCGAAGAGAATGGAATATGATATTGATTTACAATATTAAAAGTAAAACAAGACCAGCAGTTGGAAAAATCCAACTGCTGGTCTTGTTTTATATTGACTGAATATACGCTAATTCCTCATCTGTAAGGATCGGACGGGTAGTTGCATCTGCATTTTCTTTCGCTTGTGTTTCTGTTTTTGCGCCAGGAATTGCGACCGATACTGCTGGATGGGAG
>NZ_JBFUIN010001205.1:0-675 GCF_056401855.1 Bacillus sp. P4_D3 | reverse complement strand
TGGTCACAGTGATAAAGTAATGGTTTTGGAATCATTTTTTAATGAATTCCCATCGAAATACAGATTACCACGCAATAGTATTCAAGATTTTTGGAATAATAATTTTCCTAAATGTTTTTCTATAAACCAAAGTACTATTAATATTATAAATACTATAAAGTTGCATGTTAAAGTTGGAATTATAACAAATGGATCAACTCAGAGACAAAAAGCTAAAATAATTAACACGAATTTGAATCGTCATTTTGATACAATCATTATTTCTGAAGAAACGGGATTTAGTAAACCTGACAAACGCATATTTGAATTGGCATTAAAGAAGCTAAATGTACAACCAGAAGATGTACTATTTGTTGGAGATGACTTAGAAAAGGATATTGCTGGTTGTCAAAATGTAAATATAAAGGGTATATGGTTTAACCCTCATATGATCACGAATACTACCGAAATAAAACCATATGCCGAGATTAATACCTTGGATAGTTTGTTAAGTTATGTCACTCCACAATATTTTTATAACAAGTAAAAACAATTTGGAGAGATGAATTTTCAAAAATATTTAAAAGATAGATTATCTTTAATTTCATTGACCGTATGAGAAGTATAAAACTATATTTATATTTGTAGTTAAGATAAAAGAATCCATTTTCATGATGTAATACGTATCACTCAAGT
>NZ_JBFUIN010001204.1:0-676 GCF_056401855.1 Bacillus sp. P4_D3 | reverse complement strand
TGTTATATAATGATATATATTCATTTACTCCAACTGGAAAAATAGAAAATGATATTAAAGCTTTTCTATTAAAATACAATAAAGAAGTTACATATAAACATTCAATTCGTGTGGCAAATGAGGCGAGAAAAATTGCGGGAATATTTTATGAAGATGAAGAAAAAGCAGCGATTGCAGGGTGTTTACATGATATTAGTGCAATCTTTCCGAATGAGGAGCGGATTGCAGTTGCTGAAAAATTTGGAATAGAAATATTACAAGAAGAACGAGAATTTCCAATGATTATTCATCAAAAATTATCGAGAGTAATTGCAAAAGAGATATTTAAAATAGAGGACGAAGAAGTTTTAAATGCAATCAGTTGCCACACTACTTTGCGTAAACATGCAACGAAGATGGATTTAGTATTATTTGTTGCTGATAAATTAGAATGGGATCAAATAGGGACACCATCATATTTAATTGAGGTGAAAAAAGGATTGGGAAAATCTTTGGACCATGCTGCTTTTGTATATATTTCATATTTGTGGGAAAGAAAAGATACATTAAAGGTCATACATCCGTGGCTAGAAGAAGCATATTGGTATTTAAAAGAAATTGTAGAGTAGAAAGGGTATAAAAATGCAATTAAAAGAATATATTAATCTAAAAATGCAATTAAAAGAATATATTAATC
>NZ_JBFUIN010001203.1:0-678 GCF_056401855.1 Bacillus sp. P4_D3 | reverse complement strand
GTTAATTCAACAGAATAAAAATAAAATCCTGCTCAAAAGAGCAAGATTCTATAGTTTTATTACATGATGTTTTCCGTCCCACGAAAAAGATTGTTCCATTACCCGGTCAACAAAATCAAGGCCGAACTGATTTAAATAATAACACACATTCCACACACGTTCTTGCGGTGCTCCTAATGGACGAAGCGCAAATTGTAAACGGCGGAATTTATTCAGTTGAACCTCATGTTTCTTCTCAACATTTCTTTTCAACATTCTTTCTAACAGTTCAATTTGCTCATTAATTTTCAGTTCATTTTTCCCAGCAAACTCATTTAACCCTGGATCTATTTTTTTCACGAATTGTTGTAATGATGTATGGATATCCATTATTTCTTTTTTCGCTTCTATAAATCGCTCGTCTATCGGTTCCTCTATTTGATTAGAAAGCCAATTGTCACGTAGATTATCTATATCATTTAGAAATGGATCAATTTCTCGCAAATCTAAATCATATAAATCTGTCGCTATATCTCGCTCCATATAAGTAATTGTAAGGCGCGGAACAACAGGTGGCATTTGGAAACCGGCCGTATGAAACACTTGTTGCAATTCACTCCAATAAGCTAACTCCCCTGGACCGCCAATAAACGCTAACGTAGGAAACACATATTCTTGCATAAGAGGGCGCGTTACAAC
>NZ_JBFUIN010001202.1:0-681 GCF_056401855.1 Bacillus sp. P4_D3 | reverse complement strand
CAGTACCGTAGCCCACGAACCTATATGGTCTGTTGTGGGAGTGGTGATGGCACACCGCAATCTTGCACGTCAGCGATACCAGAAATGGACTTCGCCTTTGGTAGCAAGAATCCCACTGACGTTAGTCAGCTAGCCCCTTTAGGGGGGGAGTGTCAATAATCACCACTGAATATTAAATTGAAGTTCCATTTAGTTATCCTCTTAAATTTATATAATGCTCTATCTTTTGACATATGCTATCTTTCAATGTGATAATTACATTAAGCCCACTTCTAATTATTCTTCCGCGCAACAAATGCTCCCTTTTGAAAAGCTAATAACACCGTTTCAAACGTATCATCTTCTTCAATCATCTTTATAAATTCTGCTAATTCCTCCGCATGAGAAGCTGCATTATCAATAACAAGAAATCCTTTTGGCTCTAAAATACGTTTTATATGTTCCCACCACCACATATATTGCGTTCGTTCTGAATCTAGGAAAATAAAATCAAATGAATGATCTAATTGCGAATCTAAAAATGCTCCAGCTTCTTGATTGTGAATATCGATTCGCTGTGTAAAATTCACCTTCCTAAAATTCCCAAGTGCCTCTCCCACCCGTTCTGAAGAAAGTTCTACCGTTGTAACATTTCCATTTGTTTCTTCTACCGCATTTGCTAGCCACAATGTAGAATAACCA
>NZ_JBFUIN010001201.1:0-682 GCF_056401855.1 Bacillus sp. P4_D3 | reverse complement strand
GGTTATATGATATTGCCGGAGCACTGGGGAAAAAGATATGGTAGTTGTATCGCAAGAGAATTAATTGAAATAGCGAAGCAGACAGATGTAAACGTACTAAAGGCAATTATCGATCCAAACAATATCCCCTCTCGAAAAATTTTATTAAACGCTGGTTTTACATCAGATACAGTTTGTGAGATTGATGGATTACCTGGGGAGATTTTGATTAAATATATTTAACTAAATAAAAGGCAATACTACTTCTCGACCACTAGTAGTATTGCCTTTTTCTCTTTTATAATTATAGGGACCCCCTTATCGTCTTTATACAAATTAAATTATTATGTCTACTACACTTTGAACTAAAGAGATAAGAGCTTGCTTTGTATCCTCATCTGTAACTTTTGCATCATCACTAAATTTAGTGCGTACAGATGGGATTAATAGCGACCCATTTTGAACGACAATTGTATCTAGCATACCTAGCGTAAGTAATAATGACTCATGGGCTTTATCCCCTCCCGCAATCGACGGTGAAGMTGTTATAATAGCAACTGGCTTTTTATAAAGTTCCGCTGATGAAACAAGCCACTCTAAAGCATTCTTCAAAACTCCTGGAATACTTTTTGCGTACTCTGGTGTACAAATAATAAGTGCATGAGCTTCACTTAATGTCTTTCGAAATTCTTCAACAACAACC
>NZ_JBFUIN010001200.1:0-685 GCF_056401855.1 Bacillus sp. P4_D3 | reverse complement strand
GTCTTACTCTAGCCTTTTCTCCAAAAGTAAATGAAGCTGGTACAGTTATCGGGAATATCACAAAACGAAGTGCTGAATTAACAGGATTACATGAAGGAACACCGGTCGTTGCTGGCGGCGGAGATGCACAAATGGCATCGCTCGGAACTGGAGTTGTAAAGCCTGAACAAACATTTATATGCGGGGGCAGTTTTTGGCAACAAGAAGTAAATATTACAAAACCAGAAACTGATCCAAATGCGGCGATTCGTGTTAATTGCCACGTCATTCCTAACCTATGGCAATACGAAACAATTGCTTTCTTCCCTGGCCTTGTTATGAGGTGGTTTCGAGATGCCTTTTGCCATGAAGAAAAACGGCTCGCTGAAAAACTCGGTGTAGATGCTTATGAATTAMTAGAAGAACAAGCGAAAGAAGTTCCTGTAGGCTCACATGGCATAATCCCCACTTTTTCAAATGTAATGAATTATATTTCTTGGCGACATGCTGCACCATCCTTTTTAAATTTAAGTTTAGATGCTGAAAAATGCGGTAAGAAAGAAATGTTCCGCGCAATTGAAGAGAATGCCGCCTTCGTTACACTCGGCAACTTGAAATTAATAGAAGCTCTCACAGGTAATTTCCCTTCTGAAGTAACCTTTGCTGGCGGCGCTGCTAAAGGTAAACTTTGGCCACAAATACTAGC
>NZ_JBFUIN010001199.1:0-687 GCF_056401855.1 Bacillus sp. P4_D3 | reverse complement strand
ATTTTCAAAATGATTATACTTAGATTATACGAAATATTCTTATTTTTTTCTACATAATTCTGCAATTATTTTATCGAAATAGTTTTTAATATTTCTTTCGCCGTCACAATAGCAGCAAATTCATCATGCAAGTTTACAAGCGTCATATTGTGAATATCCTCTGCGCTATACTCTGTGCCATCTGGACCGATGCGGTTAAAAGTAGCCGTCGCGTCACTCACTACATACGTTGTAAATCCYAAATTACCTGCCATCCGTGTTGTCGTCTCTACACAATGATTTGTCGTTAATCCTACAACTACTAAAGAAGTATAATCTTTTACTCGTAATATCTCTTCTAAATTTGTCCCAATGAACGCACTGTTAACAACCTTTTGAATAATAATCTCACCTGGTAATGGCCTCACTTCTTTTTTAAAACGTACTGTTTCTGCATCTAGATGAAACATTGACTCCACATTTTCTTTATTCACATGCTGAATATGAATAACTGGTAATTCTCTTTTTCTCCATTCTTCTAACAAAATTTTCATATTTTCTTCCGCAAAAAGGTTATTCCTTGTGCCCCAGTACGGTAAGTTAAATGCTTCCTGTACATCAATGATTATAAGTGCTGCGTGATTAAGCATATTATCCTCCTAGTTAATTGGGCTGTAATTGAAACAGAAAACCAAGTTGCTGTGACGC
>NZ_JBFUIN010001198.1:0-688 GCF_056401855.1 Bacillus sp. P4_D3 | reverse complement strand
GGTGAAGCATATTGGATCGCTTTTAAATCTCCTCCGCGTATTGTTAGCGGCGTAAACGTTCCTTCTTCTCGGCCATCAATTTTTGCGCCCATTTGCGTTAGTGGATTTGTTACACGTTGCATCGGTCTCTTCGCAATTGAAGCATCACCTTGCACGCAAGAAAAGAATGGTGTGTTTGCAAGTATTCCTGACATTAATCGAATCGTTGTACCAGAATTACCAACATCTAATACAGCTTTTGGCTCTTGTAAACCTTCTAATCCTTTTCCAATTACCGTAACTTCGTCTTCATTTTGCGTAATCTCTACTCCCATTTCTTTAAAACAAGAAATCGTACTTAAACAATCCGCACCAGGAAGAAATCCTTTAATTGTTGTTTTTCCATCTGCAATTGCGCCAAACATGACAGCGCGATGCGAAATTGATTTATCACCTGGGATTGTAATTGTTCCATTCAATCCATTAGTTACAGGTTGTATTTTTGTTCCCTTCACGTTCTCACCTTCTTTTTTAAATTGTTTCATACGTTTGGTATTCTTCTTTTCCTAGCGCCAGCTTTGCCTGCATGCGGTCTTCTTCTCTTTGGAAGCTAATTCTAAGCACCCCAAGCAATCCTTCACGCGCTTCTAATATTTGCAAGTTTGTAATGCTAATTTCTTCTTCTGCTAAAATACTCGTAATATGAGCT
>NZ_JBFUIN010001197.1:0-691 GCF_056401855.1 Bacillus sp. P4_D3 | reverse complement strand
GTAGAATACAACCTTGCCAAGGTTGGGGTCGCGGGTTCGAATCCCGTCTTCCGCTCCAATTTTCAATATGACATGCCGGGGTGGCGGAACAGGCAGACGCACAGGACTTAAAATCCTGCGGTGGGTGACCACCGTGCGGGTTCGACCCCCGCCCTCGGCACCATATGCGCCCGTAGCTCAATTGGATAGAGCGTTTGACTACGGATCAAGAGGTTAGGGGTTCGACTCCTCTCGGGCGCGCTTTTATTAACGGGAAGTGGCTCAGCTTGGTAGAGCACCTGGTTTGGGACCAGGGGGTCGCAGGTTCAAATCCTGTCTTCCCGATTTTCCCAAAAACATGGGGCCTTAGCTCAGCTGGGAGAGCGCCTGCCTTGCACGCAGGAGGTCAGCGGTTCGATCCCGCTAGGCTCCACTTTATTTTTTATATGTCGGAGGTATACCCAAGTTCGGCTGAAGGGATCGGTCTTGAAAACCGACAGGCGGCGAGAGTCGCGCGGGGGTTCGAATCCCTCTACCTCCTCCATTTTTTAAAAAAGTGGTTTAGTTACATATAAAAATGAATAAGATATTAATTTTTTTCCTTCATGGAGGTATACCCAAGTTCGGCTGAAGGGATCGGTCTTGAAAACCGACAGGCGGCGAGAGTCGCGCGGGGGTTCGAATCCCTCTACCTCCTCCATTTCCTCCATTT
>NZ_JBFUIN010001196.1:0-693 GCF_056401855.1 Bacillus sp. P4_D3 | reverse complement strand
GCTCTATATGTATAAATGAACAAGGGAAAATTAGCTTTATATTTGTAGACAAAGACTATAGAAATATTGGTATTGCGACGCAATTATTACAAGTAGCAAGTAAAGAATTGAAATTATCAAGATTATCAATTGGGTTTCCTAATAATAGTTTACTTGAGGGATTTTTAAAGAAATGTGGGTTTGAAAAGAATGCATTAGAACAATATGAAATGTACATTTTATTATAAAAGCAGAAGATATCATTCTTTCTGCTTTTTATTTTTGTAATGAAAATAAGGAGGAGATAGTTAGCTTGTGCATAAAATGGGGGCTAATTAGTCGATAATCCCCCGTCGTGCCAATTATTGGCGTATACAAAAAAATTGCCATTTTCTTTTTGTCCTTGGCAAGAACCCACCGCATTGTAGCGATTATGATTGTCTTATCCATACCAACGTCAAGGCTTGGTTTTCGCTCTTTTGGTATGATGGCGAGTGATTGAAGATTTTACGGAACGAACCTTTTCTCGTACCAACCTCATATCTTCAGTTTTCAAAGAACAATCTGTATGAAATAATCATAGCGAATAGTTAGACAATAACAAAGCCCTTTATTGTAAAAACACCGTAAAAATTATGTTAATTGAGATTTATTTTTTTCGTAAAATCAAGTAAAATAATGAAAGGGAACATATATTCTATCCAAGATAGAAGG
>NZ_JBFUIN010001195.1:0-695 GCF_056401855.1 Bacillus sp. P4_D3 | reverse complement strand
TTCCATACCCTATGTATTCAGGTAAGGATACCATACCATTACGTATAGTGGGTTTCCCCATTCGGAAATCTTCGGATCAAAGCTTACTTACAGCTCCCCGAAGCATATCGGCGTTAGTCCCGTCCTTCATCGACTCCTAGTGTCAAGGCATCCACCGTGCGCCCTTTCTAACTTAACCAAACTAAAATTAAAAAAATATGAGCTACACTGTTATCTAGTTTTCAAAGAACATACCATTTGCTATATAAAATAGCTTTTTGGTGGAGCCTAGCGGGATCGAACCGCTGACCTCCTGCGTGCAAGGCAGGCGCTCTCCCAGCTGAGCTAAGGCCCCGTAAAATGTATGGTGGGCCTAAATGGACTCGAACCATCGACCTCACGCTTATCAGGCGTGCGCTCTAACCAGCTGAGCTATAGGCCCATACAAATTGCGGAATTTATTTATATCATATTCCTATTTAAGAGTCAATACTTATATTGAACTCTCAAAACTAAACGAAAACGAAACACGGAAACTTATATTGATGAACAGTGTTCATCAATTCTCCATAGAAAGGAGGTGATCCAGCCGCACCTTCCGATACGGCTACCTTGTTACGACTTCACCCCAATCATCTGTCCCACCTTAGGCGGCTGGCTCCATAAAGGTTACCCCACCGACTTCGGGTGTTACAAACTCTCGTGGTGTGACGGGC
>NZ_JBFUIN010001194.1:0-696 GCF_056401855.1 Bacillus sp. P4_D3 | reverse complement strand
TTTATATACTATTTCTCTCCCATTTATTTTTGAAAAAATAGGTAAGAAATCATATTTAGACATTTTCTCAATTGATAAATTTACAATTATCCCCGGTAATTTTATCTTATTCCAACTACGCTTTAAGAATCCCTTTTGTTCTAACAAACTAAGAATGGCATTAATAATTTCTTTTTTAGATACACTTTGTCCAATAAATAAATTAATAAATGCTGAAATACGTTCCGTTCGAGCGAATCCTTCCCGAATGATTTGCTTTGGATTAATTTTTTCGCGACCATCACAATTTTTCATTGCAATTAATGCTAATTTCATTTCATTTTGCTCACCTGCCGTAACATGTACAGCTTTTACGACATCGTCTACAAGTTTCTTTTTGTTTTTATGGCTATATTGCATTCTATATGGATTTTGTAATAATTTTTCAATGTTGTATCTTTCAATTTTTAACAGCACCGGATTATCTGCATTTAATACATAGGATGAATCTTCATTTTGAGCTAAAACTATTTTGCTATCTAATAACGCTTGTTCTATCTCTATTATTATGTCATCTGACCATACTTCTAACGTAATTGTGTCTAATCCCTTTGGAGCAAATAAAGGTAATAACTCATTCTCATTATCAGTTAATACTTTTTCACATTCTGGAAGTGATGTAAAATATGGGAAGCTTAGTTGGAATTCATTAAAAAG
>NZ_JBFUIN010001193.1:0-697 GCF_056401855.1 Bacillus sp. P4_D3 | reverse complement strand
ATATTGTTCAAGTGGAATGTATAACGCTGGATACACTGTTGGTAAAAAAGCTAACCATTTTTTTACTAGCGGATTTACACACAACGTTCCTTCATTTAATTGAACATGTTTGAGAAAATAATAAGTTCCAGCTTGCCTTATATACCATTTCCTATCTTCTTGTTTAAATTCTTTTAATAAACTCATAAATTCAGTAATTTGTTTTGTTTCTAATTCTAACCTTTTTATCGCTTCATTTTTTTCAACTATTTTTTCATTACATTTTTTTACTATGTCATCAAATTCTAAGCCATTAAAAATAGATCCAATTTCATTAACATGAAATCCCATTTGACGAAAACTTTTAATTGCTAAAAACACCCCAAAATCCTCATATGTATAAAATCTAACACGAGTATCTTTATCTTTTTGTGGTTTGAGGAAGCCTTTCTTTTCATAAAATCTTAAAGCATCTATCGAAACACCAAATTCCTTTCCTACTTCTCCTATTTTATATTTCCTCATACTTATCACCTTCAAATCTATAATTCCTTTTCAAATACCCTTATAGTGTAACAAGTTTTAAAAACAATTACTTAAAAAATACGCAACTACTTAGCTACTATGTATAAAGCAAAAATAAAAAGAGGTTTCACGTCAAGCGAAACCTCTTTTTATCTAATTGAACGTAATTTTGTATATTTAAAAAGTTATATGA
>NZ_JBFUIN010001192.1:0-698 GCF_056401855.1 Bacillus sp. P4_D3 | reverse complement strand
GCGTTCTTACTATATGACGATTGTTTCTTTAATTGGAGCAGCAATTTTTAATACCCTAAAAGGAATTGATATTGAAGAAACCTTTATTTTATTAATCGTACTTGCTGTGTTGTATATGCTTCGTAAAAGATTTGTACGCGAGAAAATGGAAGTCTCTCTTTCTGACATCGTAAAAGTGTTTATCTTCTTATTACTTACGTTATATTTATATAAAAACTTAGGTATTTTATTTGCGGGTGCAAAAGAAGCGTTCCAACCTGATTTTGTCGTTCGAAATATTACACAAGTTAAACGAAGTGCATTAGCAGCAGCCTTTTTCGTTCCTACTTTTTTACTTATCGGTTCACTAATTGCCAATCGTTACCGTAGTCAATTTCCCGGGCAACCAGCAAATGATAAAAGGTTAGAAAACTTCTTAGATGAACATGGTGGGAACGTACTTAGTCATTTAGGTTTTTTAGGAGATAAACAGTTCTTCTTCAGTAGTGACGGAAAAGCACTTCTTCTCTTTTCAATTACTGGAAAACGTCTTGTTGTACTAGGTGATCCAATTGGTGATCCATCCTCCTACCGCACTGTGTTACAAGAATTTTTAGCTGAAGCTGATCGATTTGGGTATATTTGCGTATTCTATCAAATTGAAAGCAAATGGATGAGCTTATACCACGATTTCGGCTACAACTTCTTTAAACTTGGCG
>NZ_JBFUIN010001191.1:0-700 GCF_056401855.1 Bacillus sp. P4_D3 | reverse complement strand
GACAATAACAGCAACTATTAATACTAACAACGGTGTAAGGAACTTTCCAAACCAATCAACTAATTTAGATGGATTTAATGATAAATACCACGTTACTCCGAAGAAAACTATAGTGTAAAGGAACAGCATGTACCATTCTGAAACCATTGCTTCTGATAAAAACGGCTTCATTCCCATTTCAAACGAAACAGCTCCAGTACGCGGGATCGCAAAGAATGGTCCAATTGCTAAATAACTAACTAGTGGAAAAATAAACGCAAATATAGGGTGAACTCTAGAAGATAGCGCTTTCAAGTCCCCCTCTACAAACGCGACAGCTGTGACAGCTAATAGGGGAAGTCCGACTCCCGTTACAAGGAATCCAATTGTAGCAATCCAAACATTTTCTCCTGCTTGTTGACCTAAAACTGGTGGAAAAATTAAATTTCCTGCTCCTAAAAATAATGCAAATAACATTAAACCGATTGCTAGCGTATCACCTGGCCTTAATCGTCCCTTCATCTCTTTCATTTGCATAGCACTTTTTCATTGTTTTTCTCTATTCTCACAATATGCTATGCATCCTCCTCTCCGTTCATAATCATAAAGTATGTCCCTTACAAAGCAATGTCCTTCTCCATAATTTCTCCATTCCCCTTTTAATTACTCTAAATAATAAATTTTGATTTTTTTGAAAATTTAAGTCATTAGAGTGTTATGA
>NZ_JBFUIN010001190.1:0-702 GCF_056401855.1 Bacillus sp. P4_D3 | reverse complement strand
ATATTCCACTCATCGTAGACGAGCATATGCAAAAAGCAATGAAGGCCGAAATGATAGGGGGATTCAGATGGAGAAAACGAAGTTACCATGGGATGAATTTTTTTCACTCAATAAAGATGTGAATAATACTTTCTTTACACCAGAAGATTTTTCAGGGGATGAAGATTTAATTGCAAAAACGACAGAACAATTCGTTAAACAAGAAATTGTCCCACAAATGGAGAATATTGAACAACATAACTATAAAGTTTCTCGTCAATTATTTGAGAAAGCTGGGGAACTTGGATTATTAGGCATTGAGGTACCAGAAGATTATGGTGGATTCGAGTTAGGAAAGGCTGTCTCAGGTCTTGTAGCAGAGAAAATGGGTTACGCTGGTGCATTTAGCGTTTCTTTTAATATACACGCCGGTGTAGGTACATTGCCTTACATATATTACGGAACGAAAGAACAGAAAGAAAAATATTTACCGAAAATCGCATCGGGAGAATGGATTGGGGCTTATGCTTTAACTGAGCCAAATGCTGGTTCTGATGCATTAAGTGCAAAAACGAGTGCAGTATTGAATGAAGAGGGTACTGCTTGGAAGTTGAATGGTGAGAAGCAGTGGATTACAAATGCTCATATGGCAGACGTATATGTTGTTTTTGCGAAGACAAATAAAGGAATGACAGCGTTTATTGTCGAAAGAACATGTGAAGG
>NZ_JBFUIN010001189.1:0-702 GCF_056401855.1 Bacillus sp. P4_D3 | reverse complement strand
GCAAGTGATTGGAAATATGCATTTAAAGATTTAGCGGCATATGATGCCGAAGGTAATGCGTATAAGTATGAAGTGAAAGAACAACCGGTGGATGGATATAAATCTGAAGTAAAAGGTTATGACATCACRAATACAAAAGTAGCRMAGACAACAGTAGAAGGAACRAAAACGTGGAAGGACGGAGATTCGAAAGAACGTCCAAAAACAATTAAAGTAGACCTACTACAAAACAAGAAAGTAATCGCAACGCAAGAAGTAACAAAAGCAAGTGATTGGAAATATGCATTTAAAGATTTAGCGGCATATGATGCSGAAGGTAATGCGTATAAGTATGAAGTGAAAGAASAACCRGTAGMKGGATATAAATCYGAAGTAAAAGGTTATGACATCACRAATACAAAAGTAGCRCAGACAACAGTAGAAGGAACGAAAACGTGGAAGGACGGAGATTCGAAAGAACGTCCAAAAACAATTAAAGTAGACTTACTACAAAACAAGAAAGTAATCGCAACGCAAGACGTAAACRCGGCAAGYGATTGGAAATATRCATTTAAAGATTTAGCGGCATATGATGCSGAAGGTAATGCGTATAAGTATGAAGTGAAAGAACAACCGGTRGATGGATATAAATCTGAAGTAAAAGGTTATGACATCACGAATACAAAAGTAGCGAAGACAACAGTAGAAGGAACAAAAACGTGG
>NZ_JBFUIN010001188.1:0-705 GCF_056401855.1 Bacillus sp. P4_D3 | reverse complement strand
AATCAGGAGATTGAATATTCCGTCTATAAAAGCGTTAGGAGTAGCTTTAGAGAAAGATATTGAACATGCGAAAAAATACGAAACAGATTATCTGTTATTTGATAGCCCGAAAGAAAAGTTTTACGGAGGGAATGGTAAGACATTTTCATGGGAGTTACTCGCACATATGCCAAACGAGTTGCGAGAGAAAACGATATTAGCTGGCGGATTAAACGTCATTAATATAGAAGAAGCCATTCAAACCGTTCAGCCATATATGGTCGATGTGAGTAGCGGGGTAGAGACAGAAGGAAAGAAAGATTTGGAGAAAATAAAACAATTTATTAAAAAAGCGAAGGAGTGTTCCAAATGAACTACGCATATCCAGATGAAAAAGGTCATTACGGTATATACGGAGGACGATACGTTCCAGAAACGTTAATGCAATCCGTACTAGAGCTAGAAGAAGCGTATAAAGAAGCGATGCAAGACGAAGCGTTTCAAAAGGAATTAAACCATTATTTACAAACGTACGTTGGAAGAGAAACACCGCTTTATTTCGCTGAAAATATGACGAAGTATTGCGGCGGAGCAAAAATCTATTTGAAACGTGAAGATTTGAACCATACGGGAGCTCATAAAATTAACAATACAATCGGTCAGGCACTTCTTGCGGTAAGAATGGGTAAGAAGAAAGTTGTCGCTGAAACAGGAGCAGGACAACAC
>NZ_JBFUIN010001187.1:0-707 GCF_056401855.1 Bacillus sp. P4_D3 | reverse complement strand
GTATTCAAACGTACGAAGTAGAAGTTATCGACGGAGATATTTATATATATATGTAATTTACAAAAGGAAGCCTCCTCTGGCTTCCTTATTAAATAAAAATAGACGAGGTGCGAATATGAACGGATATGTATATTTAGTTGGTGCAGGACCAGGTGATGAAGGACTTATTACTAAAAAAGCGATAGATTGCTTAAAGCGTGCAGATATTGTCTTATATGACCGCTTATTAAATCCTTCCTTTCTTAGTTATACAAAGCAAACTTGTGAACTTATTTATTGCGGCAAAATGCCGAAAAATCATACAATGCGACAAGAAATGATTAACGCCCACCTTCATCAATTTGCGAAAGAAGGAAAAATCGTTGTCCGCTTAAAAGGCGGAGATCCATCTATTTTCGGCAGAGTTGGTGAAGAAGCAGAAACTTTAGCGGCAGCAAACATTCCATACGAGATTGTGCCAGGTATTACAGCTAGCATCGCCGCTAGTATCTATGCAGGCATCCCCCTCACCCACCGTAACTACAGTAATAGCGTCACTTTACTAACTGGACATGCAAAAGGTCCTTTAACCGATCATGGAAAATATAATTCATCCCACAATAGCGACACAATCGCCTACTACATGGGTATAAAAAACTTACCTACCATTTGTGAAAACTTACTACAAGCAGGAAAAAAAGAAGATACACCCGTAGCAGTCATTGAAT
>NZ_JBFUIN010001186.1:0-710 GCF_056401855.1 Bacillus sp. P4_D3 | reverse complement strand
AGGGATAAGTGCTGAAAGCATCTAAGCATGAAGCCCCCCTCAAGATGAGATTTCCCATAGCGTAAGCTAGTAAGATCCCTGAAAGATGATCAGGTTGATAGGTTCGAGGTGGAAGCATGGTGACATGTGGAGCTGACGAATACTAATAGATCGAGGACTTAACCATATAATATGAAGCAAATGTTATCTAGTTTTGAAGGAATATATATTTAAAATTCCTTTGGACATTCTGAAAAGAATGTGTATAATGATAAAAGTCTGGTAATGATGGCAGAGAGGTCACACCCGTTCCCATACCGAACACGGAAGTTAAGCTCTCTAGCGCCGATGGTAGTTGGGACCTTGTCCCTGTGAGAGTAGGACGTTGCCAGGCTTATATTATTCCGCAGTAGCTCAGCGGTAGAGCTATCGGCTGTTAACCGATCGGTCGTAGGTTCGATTCCTACCTGCGGAGCCATTATGCTTCCATAGCTCAGCTGGTAGAGTACTTCCATGGTAAGGAAGAGGTCACCGGTTCAAGCCCGGTTGGAAGCTTGGGAAAAGTTTTTATTTTTTTGGCCCGTTGGTCAAGTGGTTAAGACACCGCCCTTTCACGGCGGTAACACGGGTTCGAATCCCGTACGGGTCATCACTTTTGGAGGATTAGCTCAGCTGGGAGAGCACCTGCCTTACAAGCAGGGGGTCGGCGGTTCGATCCCGTCATCCTCCAC
>NZ_JBFUIN010001185.1:0-711 GCF_056401855.1 Bacillus sp. P4_D3 | reverse complement strand
CGGGGATGTTTTCCCCGCTGCCATCGGACCACCTGAAACGAAAACAGTTGGAATGTTTATTCGAAGTGCAGCCATCATCATACCTGGTGTAATTTTGTCACAGTTTGGAATACAAATCATTCCATCAAACCAGTGTGCATTTACAACTGTTTCTACTGAATCTGCAATGATTTCACGACTCGGAAGCGAATAACGCATACCGATATGACCCATCGCAATACCGTCATCTACTCCAATTGTATTAAATTCAAATGGAACCATGCCTGCTGCACGTACTGCTTCTTTAACAAGTTTCCCAAACTCGTTCAAGTGCTTATGCCCTGGAATAATTTCAATAAAAGAATTACAAATCGCAATAAACGGTTTATCAAAATCCTCATCTTTCAAACCAGTTGCTTTTAATAAACTACGATGCGGAGCTTTATCAAAACCTTTTTTAATCATGTCACTTCTCATCTTGTCAAATCCCTTCTTACACATTTTTTCTCTTACTTAATCTATTTTTTAAAATAAAAACTCTCACCTCAGCAATCAACTACTACTTAATAGTAGCTTTGATTGCTGAGGCGAGAGTTTCGCGTTACCACTCAGCTTCCTTACACTTCTCACGAAATATAAGCTTTGTAGGTCCAACCAGACCCCCGTCCTTTTACCGGAGACGATGCCGCCGCCCTCTACTCAGTTTCCCTTTCGCAAGCGATGCTCCGAGGT
>NZ_JBFUIN010001184.1:0-713 GCF_056401855.1 Bacillus sp. P4_D3 | reverse complement strand
CGATAATATAGTTCGCTAAGATGAATATTAAATATAGTTACAAAATAATCATTCAAAATAGGAAGGACTGTTTGATCTAATAAATAATAACCACCGAGTGTAATTAAACCAATACCGATCCATCTTTGATGATTGATAAAATAGTCAATGATAGGTTCGTCATTTACACGTTCTTTTCCGGATTTTGCAGTTTGCTGTAACGCATCAAAAAAGCTATAGAACCAAATGATTGGTACTAAAAATAAAAACGCAGAAAGTCTTAATAAGTCGAGCAAATAAATAGATAGTAAAAAGGCTGCCATAAGCTGAAGACCACGGCGCTGTAAGCCTAAATACATATGTCCTGCTCCAGGAAACATTGCTAAAATGGAAGCGAATGTTTTATTTTTCTTTCCTTGTTCTCGGTGCTCTTCAAACTCTTCGAAAATAGTACGGTCATCTAGTTGCTCTCCGCGTTCTTTTTTCTGTAGTTGTTGAACAACATCAAAGAAGTTATAAATCCATAAAACAGGTAGCGTAATAAGGAAGATAAGGAAACTTTCTTGAGATGTTAAGAGTGCAACGAATATAATCATACTTCCTATTCCTGTACAAGCTACTAAAAATGTAAGTCCTCGCTGCATAAGTCCTAATTGGAAATGGCCAAGTCCAGGGATAATTGATAGGAGAATGATATAAAATCGTTCGCTCTCTTTAGAGKACTCTGTAAATTC
>NZ_JBFUIN010001183.1:0-713 GCF_056401855.1 Bacillus sp. P4_D3 | reverse complement strand
GTTGTGGCCGGAGCAACAAGAGGTGCTGGAAGAGGTATTGCGATGATGCTTGGAGAAGCTGGAGCAACTGTATATGTAACAGGAAGAAGTACAAAAGGGAATCTATCCTGTATGGGAAGAACAGAAACGATTGAAGAAACGGCAGAGCTTKTAACAAAGCAAGGCGGAATCGGAATCGCAGTTCGTGTTGACCATACAATAGAAGAAGATATTAAAGTTTTATTTACAAAGATTCAAGAAGAACAAAATGGACAGCTTGATATTTTAGTAAACGATGTTTGGGGCGGCGATCCTTTAACAGAATGGGAGAAACCTTTCTGGGAACACAACTTACATAACGGACTACTCATGCAACAAAGAGCTGTTCATTCTCATATAATGACAAGCCATTACGGTGTATCATTAATGGTACATAATAAAAAGGGACTTGTAATTGAAATTACAGATGGTGTCGATTATCAATACCGAGGCAATTTATACTATAGTTTAGCAAAAATCTCAACAATTCATTTAGCAGAAGCAATGGCGAAAGATTTAGAACAACACAATATAACAGCAGTAGCAGTTAGCCCAGGTTTCCTTCGTTCAGAAGCGATGTTAGATATATTTGGCGTAACCGAGGAGAATTGGCAAGAAGGAGCTAAGCAAGACCCTCATTTTATTGCATCAGAAACTCCTTTTTTCGTTGGCAGAGCAGTTGCAGCTTTAGCAAG
>NZ_JBFUIN010001182.1:0-714 GCF_056401855.1 Bacillus sp. P4_D3 | reverse complement strand
GTTTTTTACATCATTTATGCCAATTCTTTTTTACTTACATTAAGAAGAAAAGAACTCGGTATGTACATGATGCTTGGAGCGAAAAAGAAAAAAGTAGCGCAATTATTATTTATTGAGACTTTTGGTATGGGTATTGTCAGTATTATTATCGGTATTTTAGTAGGAATCATACTAGCTAGTGTAGCAGGAAATTTGTTAATGAATGGAATGGAAATTTCAGCAAAAGGTAATTACGCATCTGTATACACACCAGCTATATTAGTTACATCTATTTTCTTCTTAATATTATTTTTCATTACTGGTGTAATGAATAGTTTCCGATTATTACGTAAAACAGAATTAGAGTTAATACGTGAAGACGAAACGCAAGATGAAGTGAAGAAAAGTAAAACTCGCACAGTTATTATGACAGTACTAGGTGTATTGCTAGTAAGTACAGGATACTATTTTATGGTAAATATAAAAATGTTTGCTGAACTAGGATTTATAATAGCGACAATTGTTACGACATTAGGAACGTATTTCATTTTTAGCTCGTTACTCCCACTTTTTGTAATGAAAATTAAGGGAAATAAAAAACGAAATGAAACGGGATTAAATAGTTTTACTTATGCACAGTTACGTTTTCGAGTAACTAGTTTATCGAGAGTACTAGGAACTGTAGCGATGTTAATTGCATTAGGTGCAGGTGCGATGACAGCAGGTATGGCGTTT
>NZ_JBFUIN010001181.1:0-715 GCF_056401855.1 Bacillus sp. P4_D3 | reverse complement strand
CGTCAATGATATTATGTCAGTTGACTTTATATACGAACTTCTTTTACAATACAATTATATTTTCAGATATTTCAGTATAAAGAGGTGATTCCTTGAAAAACACTACTCTTTCAACAAGAAAACACCGCTCCTTAGAAACGAAAAAGAAACTATTACATTCCGGTTATACTATTTTTATAAAAAACGGATTTCAGAAAACTACAATCACGCAAATTATTAAACATGCAGAAACTGGTTATGGAACAGCATATGTATACTTTAAAAACAAAGATGCTCTCCTCGTCGTTTTGATGGAAGGTGTGATGAATCGCTTTTATGATATTGCTGATCGCTCTTTTTCCCCTCAAACAAAGGCCGAAGCACGAGATATGATTCAGAATCAAGTGCGCGCTTTTTTACAGTTAGCACAAGAAGAAAGAGCTATATTACAAGTTGTTGAAGAAGCAATAAGAACCTCAAAAGAAATACGTCAAAAATGGGATGAGATTCGCGAACGCTTTGTAACACGGATTATACAAGACATTACTCATTCCCTGGAAAATGAATTAGTACGAACTAAGTTAAATAAAGAGATTGTCGCATGCGGCTGGTTCTCTATGAATGAAATGTTCCTTTGGACAATCGTTCAAAATGATAAAAAAATTGATGTAGAAGAAATAGTGTATACATTGACGGAAATGTATACGACGGGGTTATATAAATAGCACATTATAAC
>NZ_JBFUIN010001180.1:0-716 GCF_056401855.1 Bacillus sp. P4_D3 | reverse complement strand
ATATAACACCCCGCATAGAATGGATATAGTGGATTTGAACGGACGACCGGGAACGCGTGCGCCACATTTTTGGGGAACTTATGAAGGGAATGAAGTTTCTATACTTGATCTATTTGGTAGCAATTTTGTATTACTTACTGGGGCAGGGCATAGTGCTTGGACTGAAGCAGTACATGTTGTTTCATCCCGATTAGGAGTAAAGGTGAAAGTTTATCAGGTTGGTTTAACTGGTGACTTCATCGATCAAGGTAACTCTTTTAGAAAATTATACGGGATAGAAAATGGAGGAGCGGTAGTAATAAGGCCAGATGGATTTATAGGATGGCGTACGGAAAACGAGGTCTTAAAGCCGAACGTATTACTTGAAGACGTAATGAAGCATTTATTGTGTAATTAAATAAGAAGCACTGCTTGTATCTCAGCGGTAAGTTTATATAAAAGTAAAAGAATATTAAAAATGTAAATTTTTTATGAAGAAAATATAAAGAAATGTCGTATGAGTGACATTTCTTTTGAATATGCTGTATAATCAAAATGTAAATGAGATTCGCTTTCAATTACGTTCATTTCCTCTTTTGAAGTTACCTGTAATTTTAGCCATAATAAGTTGTTTTTCTTTTTCATTATTTGCCCGAGTTATTTTGTTTAAAAACTTTTCAACGTCATTTCCTTTTAAAATCATAATCTGTTTTCCGTAATATTCAATTGTAACTATG
>NZ_JBFUIN010001179.1:0-719 GCF_056401855.1 Bacillus sp. P4_D3 | reverse complement strand
GCCTTACCACTTTGTACTGTAAGCACATCACCCTTAACAGAACGACTTCCTTCAAGCGTTATTTTATTCGGCACAAAATAGTACTGAAAGCCAACTTGAATCACTCGGACTTCTTTCCCTTTTTTCTCACCTTCTTCAAAGCGATCACTTCGCTTATACAAGGCGCCATTATATGAAACAGCATCCTCACTCTTTTCTGTTTCATACCAAGGTCTCTCTATTCCAACGATATGCTCATCAATCATCGTTTTTGCGACGAAAGGACCCGCGAGTTCTGCAATGACGAAAACAAATAGCATCGCCATCGCTGCAAAGATCGGCCCCTTCACTTTCATTGCATATTGAAACAATCGTTTTGAAACACTCATATTTTCACCCCACTATCCGCACTTTCACTTTCACCTTGTTGTCTATCGAACTGCTCTGCATACCAGCCCCCATTTCGAATGAGCGCTTCATGCGAACCTTCTTCAATAACTTCACCGTTATCCATAACGAGAATCCAATCCGCGTGCTGCACAGCTGACAAGCGATGCGTCGTTATAATCGTCGTCTTCCCGCTTCTTTCTGTTCGTATGTTTTCAATAATTGCCGCTTCCGTACGAGCATCAACAGCTGATAAAGAATCGTCCAAAATTAAAATTTCCGGATTTTGAATAACAGCCCTCGCAATCGAAATCCTTTGCTTTTGCCCACCTGATAAAGAAACACCTTTTTCC
>NZ_JBFUIN010001178.1:0-721 GCF_056401855.1 Bacillus sp. P4_D3 | reverse complement strand
AGTGAGAGAATAACTTATGACAACTCATATTGTACAATCAACCGACTATAATCAAGCATCTGATGCATTACGACGCGAAATTGCTGTAATGCTACAGCGGGTTTGGCCAGATTCCGATTCCCTGCCTGAGGAAATAATTCCAGAAACTCACCTTAAAGAATTTAATGTACGCTCATTTTATTCCTACATAGATGGAAAATTAGTCAGCTATGCAGGTGTAGTGCGCAAAACTATCCATCATAATGGACAATCATTTAATATAGCCGGACTGAGTTGTGTAGCGACTGATCCAGATTATCATGGTCAAGGTCTAGGTTTACAAACAGTTGCTACCGCTACCGAATGGATTGAAAAGCAAAATGATATAGATTTCGGGATATTTACGTGTAAACCATCTTTAGCTCCCTTTTATAATCGTACTGGTTCTTGGCCTGTTATACCGGATGTAATGCTTATTGGTAGAGAAGATGCTTTATCTAGTGCATCATTAGAAGTTGCTGTTTTAATGCGTTTGTTTTCAAAGAAAGCGAAATCTCATAAATCAATGCTGCGCCATACTAC
Source organism: Bacillus sp. P4_D3 (assembly GCF_056401855.1). NCBI lineage: Bacteria > Bacillati > Bacillota > Bacilli > Caryophanales > Bacillaceae > Bacillus > Bacillus sp. P4_D3. The sequence continues at coordinate 160 of NZ_JBFUIN010001178.1, read as the reverse complement.
TATTAATCTTGATTTTCCAGTTGGTCAGTTTCTATAATACAGATAAACAAAAGCCAATTCCCATATGATAAGGACATTGGCTTTTTCTTTTTTATTTTGCTTCACATACGGAATTCGTATTTTGTGATTCCTTCCCATACAGTACCATTAATGCGTGGGA
>NZ_JBFUIN010001177.1:0-722 GCF_056401855.1 Bacillus sp. P4_D3 | reverse complement strand
AATAAACAACAAATAAAAGATAAATAAGCAACAAATAACAACATTTCTAAAAAACATGTCGTTATTTGTTATTTTTCGTTATAAGATTTATAACTTAATATAAAGATTTAATAAAATACAGTTTAATGTCAGCTCTAAAAAACAGTAAAATTGGTACAAAGTTGAATACATTAATGATTACAGCTAGTATCGTATGGGTTCTATTGCAAAGTTTTCTAACTAGGGTACACTCTAGAAAAAGGAACGAGGAGAATCATACATGCAATATTTTAATGGGAAACAGTTCAAGAAAGATTTTATTTTGGTAGCCGCTGGTTACTACTGTCGTTTTTCTTTAAACTATCGGGATGTATCTGAGATTTTGAAAGAACGTGGGATTTCCGTACACCCTACAACTATCATGCGATGGGTTCATGAATATAGTAATTTTATTTATCAGATTTGGAAAAAGAAAAACAAATCTGCGCAACTCTCTTGGCATCTGGATGAAACCTAAATTAAAGTTAAAGGAGAATGGCGTTACCTGTATCGTGCAATTGATAAAGATGGACACACATTGGATATTCAATTTCGTAAAAAACGGGATCATCAGGCTGATAGTGTTTCCATTTGAACAAATTATTCTTTTCCATACCAATCACACACCTTTTTAGAGTAATAGTATCAGTATGTCCAAGTTTTATAGATTTTTTGCACCAGAACCAAAAATAATATTATTAAAC
>NZ_JBFUIN010001176.1:0-725 GCF_056401855.1 Bacillus sp. P4_D3 | reverse complement strand
CATCAATGCCAGCAATGTACGTGAGCCCTTTTTCACGTAACTCATTTTCGTACTTTGACATTTCTAGAAATTTTCCTCTTTCTTTTTGAGCTAACTCTTTTTGTTTATACCACTTCAAAATTAGTTTTTGAACACCTTTTCTCTCATCTTTCACTAACATTTGAAAACGCTCGTCTTCTTCACTCATAATTTCTTGCAGCAAACATCCCGCTTCTTGAATAGTCATTTTTTGCATTCATTTACACTCCTTTTAAACGTAACCAAAAAGAAAAGACGTACAAACGCACGTCTTATACTTCTTCTACTTTTTCTACATCTTCCACCTGCTCCGCAAACTCTTCTGGTGTTTCAAATGTCATTTTCCCAAATCTTCCACCACGAAGCTCACGAAGTATAAGCTCAGATGTTTTATCATAATCAATCATTCCGCCGCCCATTAAGCAACCTCTGTTTTTTCCAATTGCATCAAATAACTCCACAATTTCTTCTGGAATGTCATTTAACTTATATCGCTCTTTTAAACGTTCTGGATAATGTTTTTCCATAAAACGTAGTGCATAAATAGCTACATCCTGTAGATTTAATATAGAATCTTTAATTGCACCCGTCGTCGCTAAACGAAGACCAACTAATTCATCTTCAAATTTAGGCCACAAAATACCTGGTGTATCTAATAATTCCATTTCTTTCCCAACTTTAATCCACTGCTGAGCCGTTGTCACACC
>NZ_JBFUIN010001175.1:0-727 GCF_056401855.1 Bacillus sp. P4_D3 | reverse complement strand
GTGTAATAATAAACCAATTGAAGAAAGAAGTTCAACTATTAATAGAATCTAGCAAGGAACAAAATATTAATGGTAATAATTCAAGTATTAAGCTAATAGAAGATGAATTAAAAGCTTGGGAAGATATGTACATACAATTACGGAATAAGATAGAAGTAATACACGATAAAGAGACCTTATCTTTTGGACAAGCGAATTATGTTACGATGAATAGTGATGATCATAATGAAAGATTAAAAGTGTTCGATTCTCTTACAAATACTTTGAATAAGGAAAAAGAAATCTTTGCTACTGTATTGAACCAAATAGGAAGATTACGTAATACGCGGAGTAATGAATTAGAAAGGAGAGAAGTTTTAACTCAATCCCTTCAAATGAATGGCATTTCTGAAACTGTATTATCACAAATGTGGGATGCAACGGAATCTAAACTTGATAAGCTAGTAAGTGCTTTAAACGCTTTTAAAAAGGAAAAGAATTCGATTACATGGCATGAACTTATGACATTAAAAGAAAGTAATGTGAATGTTTTTCCTTTTTCAGTAGGAGTACAAAACATATATGATGCATTTGAAAATATAGATGAAGAATTGKYAAAGTTCGCGCGGAATGCGATAGCGAATGGCTGGGTCGATGCTGAACCGAGAGATAATAAACCGCCGGGGGGATTTTGTGCTCCTTTTTTCAGTGAAAAAGAATCCCGTATTTCAATGCGTTATGATGGGAG
>NZ_JBFUIN010001174.1:0-728 GCF_056401855.1 Bacillus sp. P4_D3 | reverse complement strand
ACATTAATCCTCCAAATGTCACTGTTCCTAGTAACCCCAATACAACTCCTGTTAAACAAACACAATCAGCAAGAAAAATTGAAGATTGCGATAATGGAACAAATGACCTACTTGTGCTCGATCCATAATGTTTTATTTTTTCATAATTTATATCCAACATTAAATGTAGACATGATACACAACCCTCAATAGTTTGAAGAGATTCATTTTCTAACCGCTCCAATAACTTGTTATTTAAAGCAAAGGGTAGATGGTACTGCTTATCTAATTTTATATTTTGATAAATTAATTGTAAACGAGATAGCATACTATTTTTCTTTTTTTCAGATGCAGCTGTACATTTCATATTATTAAATTCATTTAATAACAGCGTCAATTCATCTCTGTTGCCGTATAAATCCCTAGCTATTCTTCTCTTTAGTTTGTAATAAAGTATTAAAATAATACTGGTTATATGTTCACGTTATTATAGCTAATAAGAAGGATAAGGATAAAAATGCACAAAGCGGTACATATAAAACAGTATCCATTCTGGCAAACTGCGTATCTTTTTTTCGTTTAAAGATACCAAAATAATGAAACTCACCAATTACTCTTATGAAAAAAACAACCATACAAACCCAGGATCCCATTTGAACAAAAACATTGGGAAGTGCGAAATGAACAATATTTGCTTGTTGTAATAAAATCATTGCTGCCATACTTAATAATAACGCAATGAACAATGT
>NZ_JBFUIN010001173.1:0-728 GCF_056401855.1 Bacillus sp. P4_D3 | reverse complement strand
GTTTAATTTAGTTTATAACGAGCTGTATAAAATATTTAAGCGAAAGCGAACGATTATTCCTTTTGCAGCTATTGCGGTATTAATTATTGGGTTAGGATGGGTTACGGTAAAGTATTTAGAGCCAGAAACAAAAGGGTGGAAAGCGGATTATACAGAACGCACTGTAGAAATTGAGAAAAAGCTCGGCATGAAAAAAGAGGATATTTTAACAGGAAAGTCAGGAGACGAGCTTGTAAAGGAATACCAGCTTAAAATGAAGCATTTAGATACGAATACAGCGCCAGCAAGTAGTTCTCCACTTTCTTTCATGAGAGATACTGGTTTTATTGTTTTTCCTATTTTACTTCCGTTTATTCTCGTATATGCGAGTACAATTTTTGCGAATGAATATAGCTGGGGAACATATAAATTTTTAACGATTCGTCCGGCGAGCCGATTTAAAATTTTAACATCTAAGTTTTTGGCAATCGTTATATTTTCGGCATTATTATTTATATTTAATATGATTTTTTCCGTATTATGTGGGCTAATTATTTATAAATTCCAACAACCAGCTTGGACTGAATTTGTCGTTCAAAACGGAAATATAATAAAACAAAATATTTTCGTAGAAGGAAGTAAATATTATATTTTATCGTGGCTACCAACTCTGGTGTATGCTGCATTTGCATTTATGATTTCTGTTTTAACGAGATCGAGCGGAGGTGCAATCGGGATTTCTCTATTTC
>NZ_JBFUIN010001172.1:0-730 GCF_056401855.1 Bacillus sp. P4_D3 | reverse complement strand
GTAGRAGATTGAACAGACGAAGTAACACCTTTGATAGCTCTTGGGTGTTTTTCTGTATAGTTTGGAATAGAAGAAGAAAATAGTCTTTAATCATATATATAGCTTTATACTCACTAAGCTCTCGTTTTTTCTTCATGAGGAGCAATTGGCGCATTTGAAACATGATAGAAGAACAGAGTAGAATGGCAATCAATTGACCATATAAATGGCACTCTAATCGTTCTGGTTTTATCTTTTTACAATGATGRATTTGAAAGAATGACTTCCACGTTTTAAATAAAATTTCGATTTGCCAACGCAAAGAATACCAGTCATGTACCTGTCCCATCGGGACAATATCTGTAGGGGTGTTTGTCATATATACATTGATACCRCTGAGTCGTTTACTACGAGGAGAATACTTCATTCCTTTCTTTTTTTCTCTTACAGCTTGATCTTGTAATCGTTTTTKTTGCTGTTGTTTTGTTAAYCGRTGAACAATTACACGAGCTGGCACTTTATCAATCATTCCTACATAAGCATCAGCTATTTCACATGTTTGTCCTGGTTGAAGGGAGCTCATTAACGTCTCCATATCTATCTGTATATACTCTGTACCTTTCTTAATTCTTCYRTCTTGAAAATAATCAGGGTTAGGATTTTTTTGATACATACGTGTATTCGACTTGATACGAGAGATATAGTAGGCCTCTTTATCTTGTATATGTTGACTTTATCTTGTATATGTTGA
>NZ_JBFUIN010001171.1:0-732 GCF_056401855.1 Bacillus sp. P4_D3 | reverse complement strand
ACGCTTAGCCGTCCATGCATCAAATCCTGAACGGCTATTTGCCATTTCATTCATAACTTGATGCCAATTTTCTTCACATGATTCGCCAAACTGTTCAAAAATAGCTCCCATTTGCTCTCTTTGAACATCGCTCAGTTTTTTCTCTAAGTCTGTTCCTTCTTCTGTTAAAGACAGCTGTTTCACACGACGATCATGTGCAGCTTCATTACTCTCAATAAGTCCTTTATCTAACAGTTGGCGCAACGGTCCGTGAAGAGCTTGTTTACTTATTTCTAAAAGTGATAGCAACTCATTTACACTAAGCCCTGGAAAACGAGCGATAAAAAACAGAATTCTATGATGTACACGCTGTATACTATATTCTTTTATTATTTCATCTGGTTTTTCTGTGAAAGTTTTATATGCAAAGTAAAATAATGCTAATGCCTCATTCATTTGCTCTTCTTTATGTTGTGTCATCTACTTTCCCCCTGTATGTAAATTATACCACAACTCAATTATGAATAATTAAGTTGGTATATTGAGCCTAATTTCTTCATTCTAAAACCAACAAATTTCAACTATTATATTTTTTGAAGGCTGTTTAATTCTTAAACCATACCTTCAAATAAAGTATCCAAATTACTTTTTAAAGAATTCTTAAAGAAATAGGTTAAATTCAAATGATAAATATTGTAAAATTTATTTATTAATATTTTTTTGAAAAACTCAATTGTGATTGGAGTGTTATTG
>NZ_JBFUIN010001170.1:0-732 GCF_056401855.1 Bacillus sp. P4_D3 | reverse complement strand
GTATCACTGAATATAATTCCATCCTTAGAAAGACTATTCTTTACTTCTTTAATTGAATTTCCTAAAGAGATTTTATTTACAGAATCATAATTAAAGTTATTTTCTTTATTATATTTATTTGTAAATTGAATTACATTTTTCAGTTGTAATTTCGTTTCATCTGGCAAATCACTTTGAACGATTTCTTCCATATTTAAACTAGGTAATTTCGTAATTAAATTCTCGATTTGTTGCTTTATTCGAACATCTGGTTGTCTCATTAACGTATTTATAACTACTTCTTGTTGCCCATCATTTGAAAGAGACTTCTGTAATCGTTTATTTATCGTTGATTGAATGTCACTCTCTAACTTCCCTGCAAGTTCTGTATCATATTCTGATACTTGTTTTTTTACATCTGTTAAATATTTTTGAATTGCTGAAGCATCTGCTAAAATATTGGGTTCTTTCTCTGAAAGCGTAAATTGATTTGCAATAATTTTATTTGCCGATTCCAGTGTGCTTAACTGCTTTAAAGCATCGCCTGCACTCATCTCACTCATAAATTGATTAAATTGACTTGAAAAATTATTAGCTAACAAATTATTATCAGATTGTATTTTTTGAAAGTTATTAAAACCTTCCAAATAAGTATTATTAGATTTATTTCCTTCATCTAATGTTTGACCAAACCCTTTTAATACATCTTGAAATCCTTTAAAACTATTAACAGAAATCCCTGTATAGTCTTGT
>NZ_JBFUIN010001169.1:0-732 GCF_056401855.1 Bacillus sp. P4_D3 | reverse complement strand
ACTCATTTCAAGAGTGAAAAGGAGGAAGACAAATGGTCATTTTAAATTATATTTTAGTATGTATTATTTTTGGAACGACATTTTTAACGATAAAAATTGGAATAGAAGCGGGCGCACCACCATTATTTTCAGCTGGAATTCGTTTCTTTTTAGCGGGCCTTATTCTCATTATTATTTTTAAATTAAAGAGAAAGGATATTAGGCCTTACTTATTATCAAAACGTATTATATATGCTGGTTTTTGTTTAACTTTCATGACATTTGCGACCCTTTACTGGGCTGAACAATATATTTCTTCTGGATTAGCTGCAGTACTATCCGCAACAGGTCCAATGATGATTTTACTATTGCAATCAAAGAGAAATAAAACAAAATTGCAAAAAGAACAACTTGTTGCTTTAGTTATCGCACTCATTGGCGTTTTTGGTATTTCTTTACCTGGAATGCATCAAGAACTTACATTAATATGGAGTATCGCTTGCCTGGTTATATTAGTAGGAGAGTTATTTTATGGAATAGGTTCTATTCGTTCAAAAGAAATACTTTCAGATTTACCGGACGTATCACCATTTCTCATTAACGGTATTCAAATGTTTTATGGGGGAATCTTGCTGTTAATTGTATCTGTTGTAATGGAACAGCCTAATCTAACAGTCTTAACATCTTGGAGTGTACAATGGCCAATTTTATATCTCATATTTGTAGGGTCTATCGGCGGACACGGCTTATATT
>NZ_JBFUIN010001168.1:0-734 GCF_056401855.1 Bacillus sp. P4_D3 | reverse complement strand
GTACATAGGCACGATAGTTTCGTCGTTCTCAATTCTGTTTTTTAGCCAAGGTAGAAAAAATCCACTTAGCCAATTATCATCGGCAATGAGGTGGGTATAATAACCTAAAATATAAGAGGAATCCATATGATCTTCATATTTATGAATAAATGAATCATAATCTATTCTTCTCGTATAGTTTTTCGTTGTACCAGCGTAAAAATGTGAAGTTCCTTTTTCTTCTTTTGAATGAACAGCATCAGGAGCTACACCACCAAGTAAGAAAGAGGTTTTATCTTGAATAGAAAGTTTCTCAGCAATACCGTTAGAGATAATGATATGCATAATTCGTGATCCCATGAATAACACCTCTATTTCATGTATTCATTTTAGGGAGCTGTCTGAACGTGTAGTATTACTTTCCCTGTACTTTGTCTACTTTCGACCCATTCATGTGCTTTCCCTGCATCTTGAAGAGGAAAAGATTTCGTAGTTTTAATTTGTAAACTTCCATCGCGTAAATAACGGAAAACTTGATTCGCAGTTTCTTGAAGCAATTCAGGACGTTTTTTTCGTGTAGTGCCAAAGCTGAAGCCGAGTATAGAACGGCAACTTGCGTGTAAATCTTTCGTTTGAAAACTACCAACTTCTCCGCTAGCATTGCCGAAATGGACGAGACGACCGTAATAAGCAAGGCAGTCTAAACTTCTTTCGGACACAGTACCAGAAATAGAATCTAAAACAATATTAACGCC
>NZ_JBFUIN010001167.1:0-735 GCF_056401855.1 Bacillus sp. P4_D3 | reverse complement strand
AAAAACTCTGCTACAAGGCAGAGTTTACGAACTAATTTGTTCTTGGAGCGAAATCTTTTTTTCATCTCCTACAATAACAATCGATTCTGAAGGTTTCGTTACTTCTAACCTCTTAATATAGTGTCCATCTAATTTTTTCACGCAAAATTTATAATTTTCAATTTTAATGGTATCGCCTTCGGAAATCTCAATATTTTTTGTTAGAATCCAACCGCCAATCGTATCGACATCATCGTCATCAATAGTCAAACCTAATAATGCGTTCACTTCACTAACAAGTACTTTTCCCTCTAAAATCGTTTTCGTCTCACTAACTTGTTGGATCTCCGGTTGTTCATCAGTATCGAACTCATCTTGAATATCCCCTACAATTTCTTCTAAAATATCTTCAACGGTTACAAGACCTGATGTACCACCATATTCATCAATTAATATAGCGATATGTGTCCTTTCTCTTTGCATTTTTAAAAATAGATCATGAATTGGGATAGATTCAATAACTAAAATAATTGGCCTAATATATTGCTCCACTGTCTTTTCACTAGCAACGCGATGCTTCACAAAATCTGTAAATATATCTTTAAAATTCACAAAGCCTATTACATGGTCCTTATCACCATCAACAACCGGATACCTCGTATATTTTTCATGAGACATTTTTTGTAAAGCCTCTTCAGCAGGCATTTCTTTATTTAAAATATTCATCTCTGTTCGTGGTACCATTATTTCTTTCGC
>NZ_JBFUIN010001166.1:0-736 GCF_056401855.1 Bacillus sp. P4_D3 | reverse complement strand
GTAATAAATACCCATATTGTGATCCAGCTGCGATATTTGTAGCGAAGTTCCCAGGATCAATATAAGCAACTGATGCGATAAAAGCAGGTCCTAAGAATGGTAACAGTCTTTTAAAGCCTTTTGTTTGTCCACTTAACGCTAAATGTGCTGATTGAACTGTTGTACTTTGAGAAGGGACTTGTTCATTTTTTGTTATATCTTTATTCATAGTAGTATTCCCCTTTGAAATCTTAACTTGATTAAAGTTTCACTTTATTCTTACTCGTTATTTCAATACGTTTAGATATATGATGTGGCAATTTCATTTGAACATAAAAGTTTCCTTAATGMAAATTATATGACTGTGTGCAATGAATGGTGTGACGATGCAAAAATATTTTGGGAGTTTATGGTTGCTGAATAAGGGAGAAGATAATAAATTATAGGGTTGTTTTTGAAATTCATGTGAACATACAGCCTATATTACAGCATATTAATTGATGGAAATGAAATTGTATGATATATAATATATTGGGATTACAACCTAACCGTAGTGTTTTGTTCTGTAATCTTGTTTTTATTTCTGTTAACTTATAGAAAAAATTGTAAATAGAAGAAAATAGGCTAAGTACAATTTAGTATGTATTTTCTTATTATATATGTTTTGATATGAACGTTAACTTATACATGATTTTAAAATTTAGATAGGTGGTAGAAATACATTGGCAACTACAAAACCATATAGAGTATTACTGTA
>NZ_JBFUIN010001165.1:0-736 GCF_056401855.1 Bacillus sp. P4_D3 | reverse complement strand
GCTTCTGTAATAACATAATCACCTAATTTTGCTGCCATCGTCGTAGCGATAACACTGTTACAACCGTGAGCGATATTCGCAAATGGTCCGCCATGAATGATAGCTGGTGTATTTTCTAATGTTTGTACTAAGTTCGGTTTTAATGCATCTTTTAATAGAAGTGTTAACGCACCTTCTACGCCTAAATCTTTAACTGTTACAGGTTTGTTTGAAAAATTATAAGCGACAACAATGCGAGATAGACGAGCTTTTAAATCTTGAATATCTGTTGCAAGGCAGAATACGGCCATAATTTCAGATGCTACTGTAATATCAAAACCGTCTTCACGTGGCACACCTTGAACCGGTCCACCAAGGCCAATTACTACGTTACGAAGGGCACGATCATTTAAGTCAACACAGCGTTTCCAAACGATTTTACGCGTATCAATTCCAAGTGTGTTTCCTTGTTGGATATGATTATCAATGAACGCCGCTAATGCGTTATTGGCAGTTGTAATCGCATGAATATCTCCAGTAAAGTGAAGGTTAATATCTTCCATTGGTACTACTTGAGAATAACCGCCACCTGCTGCTCCGCCTTTTAATCCCATTGTTGGTCCAAGAGATGGTTCGCGAAGTGCAATTACTGTTTTCTTACCAATTTTATTAAAAGCTTGACCTAAACCAACTGTTACTGTTGATTTACCTTCTCCTGCTGGAGTTGGGTTAATCGCTGTTACTAAAACAACTTTAC
>NZ_JBFUIN010001164.1:0-738 GCF_056401855.1 Bacillus sp. P4_D3 | reverse complement strand
TATTAATTTATTTAACTTTATACTTCTTTCTCCCTACGTTTTATGAGCAATACAAAACAGATCAACTTCAAACAGGGATAAAAGAAATAATTGATAAGTCTAAAGATCTTACGTTTCAAGATGCGATACCACTTTTTGATGAATACGCAAAGAAAAATAATGCGATGCTTTATCTTCAAAATAATGAGGGAATAATTAAATACTCTCCTTCATTTTCTTTTACTCAAAGTGGTTCGCAAACAACAGTAGTTACTAGAGCGACACGGTTCGAGAATGCAGGTACCCTTAGCAATTCATATAACGTTACGAAACCAATTCAATTCCAAGATGGTAGTTTAACGCTTATAGTCTTTGCTACATTTCAACCAATTGATGAAGCTTCACAGGTTTTAGTACGCTTTCTCCCCTATATTAGTATCATTGTACTCGTAATTGGTGTAGGGAGTGCTTATTTCTATTCCAGGTTTATTACAAAACCACTTATTTATATTAATGAGGGTGCACAAAAGATGGCAAATTTAGATTTCTCCGAAAAAATTGAGGTTCGCTCTACAGATGAGTTAGGAGAATTATCTAATAGTTTGAATGACATGTCTATTAACTTACAACAAGCTATGTTTGATTTAAAAAAAGCAAATCAACAATTAAAAAATGATATTGAAAAAGAACGAGAAATAGAAACAAAACGCAGAGAGTTTTTTGCGATTGTAGCACATGAATTAAAGACCCCTCTTACTG
>NZ_JBFUIN010001163.1:0-739 GCF_056401855.1 Bacillus sp. P4_D3 | reverse complement strand
GCGTATTCCATGTAASWGCATGTGCTCTTGCATTCTTTTGATCTTGTACAATTYTACYAGGTAAATCTWCATAKCCATTAATAGTAATTCCTTCAAARYTCACATCWGGATTWTTRATTAACAWATAAGAATAKKCATTCATAGATTTYRMAAATAAMMCAGCMTYTTGCAAAGWTTYTTTCATCTGTTCTTCATTTGCTGAAAGAGACRTATCTCCATTGTTAGTTTGTTCAATTTCACTTGCAAAAGCTACTACTGGTGTAACTGCATAAGTTGTTGTCATAGTTAAAAATGTCGATACAGCGAGTATTTTATAAGGGATTTTTTTCATCATTTTATACTTCTCCTATATAGGTTTTGATTTCTAATTCTATTCCTATTCCTCTTTAAAAGCGACGTCTTTCAATTTTTTTGAAAATCAGCAATACAGCACGGTTATCTTGGTATCTGGGTAAAAATTTTATAAAAATGAAAGGCGAAGTCTTTAATGAGACTCCGCCTTTTTGGTGTATAAGGAATTATTAATTGTTGCATTACTATTGAACAACGTAATCATAGATTCTCTATGTTTTAGGTGACTTTGCAACAGAATTAATATTTCCCTATTTTTGTGGAGTAACAGGTTCCACTTTTAATTCTTTTATCCCTTCTTTTAATGTGACTGCATCTGTTCGTAATGTTTTCCAACTGTCTTTCGCTGCATTCAAGTTAGGTTTTAAGAATTTAAATTTATTTTGAT
>NZ_JBFUIN010001162.1:0-739 GCF_056401855.1 Bacillus sp. P4_D3 | reverse complement strand
TTGCAAGAACACCATCACTTGCACCAATAACAACTGGAGTATCCTCACTAATCCCCATCTTTTGTGCTAATTCCGGCTTCATTCCCGATAAAATATATGTAGTCGGTACAGGTGTTGATAATTGTTCTGGTGACATATTTAACATAGTTAAAACATCTTCATCCCAGTTTAATGTTTCTAAATTAAATAACCCAGTAGCAGATGCGATAGAATAATCAACTACATAGCGTGAGAACAATTGATAAATGACATACTCTTTAATAGAAATAAATTTATGAGCAGTTCTGAATAAATCCGATTCTTCTTCTTTCATCCACAGTAACTTAGAAAGTGGTGACATCGGATGAATTGGTGTACCAGTTCTTCTATAAATGTCATGACCATTCATTTGTTGTAAAAGTTTTTCTGATTGTTTTGTGCTTCGATTATCTGCCCAAATGATAGAGCGCGTTAACGGCGCACCGTTTTCATCTACTGCAATTAAGGCATGCATTGCTGTACTAATCCCGATAGAAGAAATATCTTCCGGTAACACATTACTCTTCTCGATGGCAACGCTTACAGTTTTGTATACAGCAGCACATATTACATCAGGATCTTGCTCCGCCCATCCGACGTTCGGTTGAATGATTGGATAATCAATTGCATGTGAAGCAACGACTTTTCCCTTTTCAGTGAATACAACCGTCTTCGTACTAGTGGTACCGATGTCAATCCCGATTACTCTCCCCCTTGTTTC
>NZ_JBFUIN010001161.1:0-740 GCF_056401855.1 Bacillus sp. P4_D3 | reverse complement strand
AAACAAGGTTATTAATTTGTGTCTCACAATAAACCTCCTTATTCATATTATTCTTTTTTAAATTGAAAATTTAGACGTTCTGATTGTTTGATTTTCTCAATTACTTTGCGTATACCTTCTTCTATCTGATTTTCTTTTACATTCGATACATTTAACTTTAACAGTCTTTCTTTAGGAAAATCCCTTACATAATTTTTATCAATAGTATCAATATTTATTTGAATATCACTCAATTTTTGTAAAAACATTTCCGAGATACTGGTTTTATCTATTTCTAAACAAGTATGAATTCCTATTGTATTATACTTCTTATATTTAAATAAAAGTGGGTTTTCATTATGCACTTTTTCTAATGTTTCTGCTAGTTTTTTTGATCTATTATTATAGGAGGATTTAATTTTATTTTTATGGCGTTCGAACATGCCACTCTTTATATAAATTTCTAAAGCAGCTTGAGATATCATTGGACTATCGATGTCTAAAATCTTTTTATATTTATGGAAATCAATTGCAATAGCTGGTGGAATAACCGCCACACCGACTCGTAAACCTGGAAAAATAATCTTCGAGTAACTTTTCAAATATATGACATGATTACAATTATGTAAGCTATATAACGGATCTGCTTTTGAATCTGTTTCTAAATCTGCTAAATAATCATCTTCCACTATAAATACATTATACTTCTTGGCCAATAGCACGATTTTTTCTTTCTCATCTTTAGAATAAGACGTTCCAAG
>NZ_JBFUIN010001160.1:0-741 GCF_056401855.1 Bacillus sp. P4_D3 | reverse complement strand
ACCAAGTAATAAATCACTAAGAAAAAGAAAAAGAAAAAACAAAAACAAAAACAACTACAAGAACAAAAAAGCGCGAAAAAATAAAACCGGTGTAGTAGTAGTAAAAAAAATTGAAATTCGAATGCCAAAACCGTTACCTCATTCTTATATTTATATTGAAGGATTGGAATTTTCCTATTTGCTAGCAAAGAGTGGAGGGAAACTGATGGCGGTGTACCGTAATGTGCAGGTGAACTTTTGGCAAGATGAATTCATATTAGATTTAACGCCAGAAGAGCGTTATTTTTATATATATTTGTTAACTGGTACGAAAACGAAGCAATGTGGTATTTACATATTGCCAAAGCGTTTGGCAGAGCTTGAAACTGGTTACAGTATGGAGACTGTTGAGAAGTTATTGAACCGGTTTGTGGAATACGGGAAGATTTTATATGATGCGGAAACGAAAGAGTTATTCATAATAAATTGGCTACATTATAACCCTATTTTAAATACGAATGTAGAGAAGTGTGTGTTACGTGAGTTAAAGACTGTGAAAAGTAACGAGTTCATACATATGTTTTTACGTAAATGTCTTGAAGAAGAATACAAGATTCCATTATTACTACAGTATTTTGGTATGCCGAAAGAAGAGGGTTCACAAGCAGTTATTGAAGAGAAAGAAGATATGAAAGAGGTAGAAACGGTAGAAGAGGCCACTTCGCATAGTAAAGTTTATAAGTTTTACGAACAAAATATAAG
>NZ_JBFUIN010001159.1:0-742 GCF_056401855.1 Bacillus sp. P4_D3 | reverse complement strand
GGGGGCAGACCAGATGTTACGATAGAGCGAATAGCAATTAATGTTGATGATGCAAGAATTGCTGATAATGAAGGAAATCAGCCAGTGGATGTACCGGTTGTAGAAGAAGGAGCGATTGCGTATTGGTCTACACTTCCGATGAAAGCAATCGTGAAAAAACTTCGCGAAGAAGGTATACCAGCTTCTGTTTCACAAACGGCAGGTACATTTGTTTGTAATCACTTATTCTATGGTCTCATGCATGAACTAGAAAAACATGATAAGAAAATAAAAGGTGGATTTGTTCATATTCCGTTCTTACCAGAACAAGCTACTAACTATCCAGGTCAACCGAGTATGTCACTTTCTACTATTAGTAAAGGGATAGAATTGGCAATCGAGGTAACGACGGAAGTGGAAGTAGATATTGTAGCGTGCGGCGGTGCGACGCATTAAGTAAAAAGCATGTTAATTAAAGAGGGCTGATGCAGCCCTCTTTGTGTGTTTGTATTTTGTAATTGAAGATGCAGTATAGAATATAAAGGGAAAGGTTGCAATGGGAGTATTCTAACAAATATGGAATTGTTCCAAATAAAAGGAAACTTTTTAAATAGTTTCTTAATGATGTAGAATTTTCGTCTATATGAATGGATAAAAAGTTAAGTTCTGATAAACTCAAAGACATACAAAGTAAAGGGATTCCAACTTAGATGAAATTATTAGAATAATTTGGATATATAGTATTTTAGTAGCCCTCTACATG
>NZ_JBFUIN010001158.1:0-742 GCF_056401855.1 Bacillus sp. P4_D3 | reverse complement strand
TCTCTTTTCAGAGTGTGAAGGCAGTTTCAAATTCGAAAACAACTGAAGTTATCATTCATTACAAAGAGAAATCTGGAAATACAAAAGACTGGAATCTTTGGGTATGGGGAGAAAATGCAAACGGTAAATCTTATGAATTTACTGGTGAAGATGAATTTGGAAAATACGCTAAGATAAAAATAGATGGTGACTATAATCGTGTAGGGTTTATAGTTCGTACCAATGAATGGGAAAAAGATGGAGGTGATCACTGGGTTGAAAATATAAGGGATGGTCGTGCTGAAGTATGGATCCTTTCGGGTGATGAAAAAGTATATGATTCTAAGCCTTCTTCGGATCTCTCAATTCAAAAAGCTACTATTGATAGTTTTAATGAAATTACTGTAACGACTAATGTTCCGTTTAATAGTAAGGAACAGAAAATTGAAATTGAAGGCGTTAAAATTAAGGGAATTAGTCCTTATGATAAAAATAGTGGAGATATTACTAATAAGGTTAAAATAATTACGGAACAGAAAATTGATTTAAAACAAACATACAAAGTTAAAATAGCAAACTTAGCTGATGCGAATATTGAAATCGGTAAAGTCATTCGTAGCGAAGAATTTGATAATCTATTTTATTATAGTGGTAATGATTTAGGAAATGTATATACTCCGCAACATACAAAGTTCCGCTTATGGGCTCCTACTGCGAGTGAAGCGAAGTTAGTTTCATATAAAAATTGGAGCGATAAAATAGG
>NZ_JBFUIN010001157.1:0-742 GCF_056401855.1 Bacillus sp. P4_D3 | reverse complement strand
GTACTTGGCTTGTTAGTGGAATGAACCGCAAAGAAGCACACCCCTTCTATGAAAAATTGGGCTATGAAGTAAATGGGTATCGATTTGTAAAACATTTTTAAACTACTGGTACAAAGAAAGGACTGTAACTATGAAAAACATTGAAGCTATTTTCATTGATCGTGACGGAACAATTGGCGGTGATACTACAATACATTATCCAGGTTCTTTCACATTATTTCCTTTTACAAAGGAATCTTTACAAAAGTTAAAAGCTCAAAATATTAAACTATTCTCTTTTACGAATCAACCAGGTATCGCGGATGGAAAAGCAACTGCGAATGATTTTGTGCAAGAATTAAAAGGGTTTGGTTTTGATGATATTTACCTTTGTCCTCATAAACATGGTGGCGGATGTGAATGCCGCAAACCGAGCACAGGTATGCTCCTGCAAGCAGCAGAAAAACATAGGCTTGATTTAACAAAATGCGCTGTAATCGGTGATCGCTGGACTGATATTGTTGCTGGTGCAAAAGTAAATGCAACAACAATATTAGTTCGAACTGGTGCTGGATATGATTCTTTACATACGTTCCGAGACAAATGGGCACATATTGAACCGAATTACATTGCAGAAAACTTTGAAGACGCTACAAATTGGATTTTAAATCATCAATAAAAAAATCAAATGAGACGTCTTCACTTTGAAAACGTCTCATTTAACTATATATATTTCAAAAAGTTAATTCATAATGGAAATAAC
>NZ_JBFUIN010001156.1:0-743 GCF_056401855.1 Bacillus sp. P4_D3 | reverse complement strand
AAATTCGTAGCCAATTCTTTCGACTTATGATGAAGGAAATTCTTACGTTGATTGGCGACCTTTTCATGCAACTTCGCTACACRGATSCGTTGTTTATTCCAACGYRCTGARYCTTKYACACGTCTTGCTAATACTCGTTGTGCYTTTGCTAATCGGTCCARCATCTGACGATAAAAGCGAGGATAATTGGCTTTCTCATCTTCGCTACTCACGTACAATTCAGCCATTGCGAAGTCTAATCCAACTACACTTTCTACTTCTTTYTGAACAATTTCCTTTTCATATTCAGTYAAGACAGACACATAATACTTWCCGGTTGGTGTCATCGAAATCGTGCATGATTTRATGATATRRTTTTGYGGKATCTCTCTATGTTGTTTCAGTCGYACYAWTTTYAGTTTCGGTAATTTGATATAACCATGAAATAACATAATATTTCCGTTTACTCGATTCGTTGTATARGATTTTCTACTCTTTCTACTTTTGAATGTAGGAAAATCAYKTTGACCACTAAAAAAATTYTYATAMGCRGTTTGCAAGTTTAATTGAGCRTTKGCCAATGCCAATGAATCGACTTCTTTCAACCATTCATACTCYACTTTGTATTTTGCAGGMGTAGGGAATTTTTGTTTCTTYAGTTCTTCYTTGTTCTCTTTGTACGTTTCGTATACTTCTTTCCGCTCAGCCAGCATTTTATTATACACAAAGCGTACACACCCGAAAGTTTTACGTATCAGRTAGGC
>NZ_JBFUIN010001155.1:0-744 GCF_056401855.1 Bacillus sp. P4_D3 | reverse complement strand
CCGATACGATAAACTTAACTAAATCTATACAATTCAATCAAATTTACACAAGTTAGTGCTTCATCGTGTTCTCGCAACCCCAAAGGGACGAGGGGTATAACACTCCACACGAGGCAGTATCGTTACCTCMTATTATCAAGCATTTATTTTACCCATCTTGATAAATTTATCGMAGCATTTAMATCCCTATCGTGATGGCTATTGCAYSSAACACAACRCCAYTCACGWATYTTTAAACTCCACTGTCCTTCTGGTTGAACTGAATGGTCGTATTTTACTCCGCAACATGAGCAAATCTTRCTTGAGGCGAACCATTTATCAGCTTTTACATACTCAATGCCATACTTCYCGCACTTGTATGATAAACATTGAAAGAAGAAGTTTAATTTTTGAAATGAAAATGCTTTCGATAGTTTTTTGTTTTTTAACAGGTTTGAGATARGTAAGTCTTCCACAACAATCCTCATTGGTTTGGTTTTCACCAATTTAGCTGTTGCTTGATGGATATGGTTATTTCGGATATTCRTAATTTTCCTAGATAACCGAAGGTGCTCAGTTTTAGCTTTTTCATATCCTGCGGATTGAATTTTTACACCTTTTTTAAATCTCCTAGACATATCTCTTTGCACTGACTTTTTCCTTTTCAAAAGTTTTTTTACCTTGGCATCTTTGTTTATATTTCGTTCTTTCGTACCATTAGAAGCYACAAACAGCTCTTTTAAACCAACATCCACACCAATCGAC
>NZ_JBFUIN010001154.1:0-745 GCF_056401855.1 Bacillus sp. P4_D3 | reverse complement strand
CATTAATAATATAAAGGGGGATTATTAATGAACGCTATTGTACATCAACATAAAAAAGGATTAGACGGTTTAGAATATAAATTATCACCTGAGATAACTCCTAACATTGGAGAGGTTAAAGTGAAATTAAAAGCAGCAGGTTTAAATCATCGTGATTTATTTATAATGAATAATAGAAAAGAAATCGAATTACCTTTAATTTTAGGTTCAGATGGTGCAGGTATTGTTACTGAATTAGGAGACGGTGTTTCAAATATCACACTACATACAGAGGTTATTATAAATCCTAGTATTGGGTGGAATAATATTCATGAAATACCAGAGTTACCTGAAGTATTAGGTGGACCAGCAAATGGTACGTTTACCGAATATGTTATTGTACCAGCTGAAAATATAGTAAAAAAGCCACCATATCTTACATGGGAAGAATCTGGTGTTTTATCTTTATCGGCATTAACTGCATATAGAGCGCTTTTTACAAAAGGTAGATTGAAATCTGAAGAACATGTTCTAATTCCGGGAATTGGTGGTGGTGTAGCTACTTATGCTATGTTATTTGCTAAAGCAATTGGAGCAAAGGTAAGTGTTACTTCAAGGATAGAGAGTAAAAGAAAGACTGCAGAAAACTATGGCGCAGATTTTTCATTTAATAGTTCTGGTATTTGGGAAGAGTGCTTACATGGAGAAAAAGTAGATTTAATTATAGATAGTATAGGTCCGGCGACTTTCTTGAAATATTTTGATG
>NZ_JBFUIN010001153.1:0-745 GCF_056401855.1 Bacillus sp. P4_D3 | reverse complement strand
GGATGGAGGAAGCAATATTAGGACCAATTCGTTCTGTATTAGTTGAAAAAGATGTACTGCAATTTCAAACGTTATTGTTACACATTCAAATGAGTTGTATAGGAAATACAAGTGCAAAAGCGGCGGTAGATATGGCTTTATACGATGTGTATTGTCAATTTCACAACATACCGTTATACGCATTACTAGGTGGAAAGAAAGAGATTTATACTGATATTACAGTAAGTGTGGATGAACCTTTATTAATGGCAAAAGAAGCGAAAAAGCATATTGAAAAGGGATTCCAAACATTAAAAATTAAGGTGGGTAAAGAGGCACATTTAGATTTGGAACGCATAGAGGCAATTCGAAATGTAGTGCCAAAGAATACGACGCTACGTTTAGATGCAAATCAAGGATGGAAACCAAAAGAGGCTGTTTCTATTATTAGAGAAATGGAGAATAGAAATTTAAATATAGAATTTGTAGAACAACCAGTTCATGCGAAAGATTGGGATGGATTAAAGTACGTGAAGGACAATGTACAAACGCCTATTATGGCAGATGAAAGTATGTTTTCGGCAAGCGACGCATTAAAGATTGTCCAAGGAGGATATGCAGACCTACTTAATATTAAATTAATGAAATGCGGTGGTATTCGAGAAGCCTGGAAAATTGCGGATATTGCGGAAGCAGCAGGTGTGAAATGTATGGTTGGAAGTATGATGGAATCTTCACTTTCAGTTAGCGCTGTTGCACATTTAGC
>NZ_JBFUIN010001152.1:0-746 GCF_056401855.1 Bacillus sp. P4_D3 | reverse complement strand
GTAGTTTTTCAGCTAGAGACTGACGACTTTTCAAATAGGGAAGTTGTTGATTTCTTGTGGCCATAAAGGCAATAAAAAGAGCTTTGACCTCATTATCAGTAAAGCGAACGACGGGCAGGATAGAGTTATGCATGACAAAATATCCTCCATCCCTTCCAACTTCAGCGACGAGCGGCATCCCCATGGCTTCAATTTCTCTAATGTCTCTAATAGCTGTCGATCGTGAGATGTTAAATTCTCGTATGATTTCAGAAATTGTAAAGTGGGAGCGGTTGTTAATATAGCGCATGATCGTATTAATCCGTTCAACTTTTTTCATGTTGGTCTCCTAAACAGTATCATTTTTTGACATGATTTAAAGATATTATAAACTCATCAAGTGAAAAGATAAATCGTTTGATTAATTTAAAAGTGAGGAAGGTTTTAAATATGAAAAATTATACAATAGAAGAAAAAGATAGCTTTATCGTGTTAGGTATTGGAACTGAACTTAAGAGCCACTATACAGACTTTGCGGGCATAAACAAGGAAAAGGCAGACTTTTGGCTGGCCGTCGAACAAGATGGAAGGTTGGACACTTTAAAAGCTTTAGCTACAAATGATTACATTTTTTCTGTGAGTGAAGCKGTGAATAACAAGATGATGTATTACGCTGGTGTCATGACAGAGGCAACGATACAAGAAGAATCTAGAGTTATCCAGTTTCCGAGGGGAGAATACCTAGTAGTTAAAGGGGAAGGCAATAC
>NZ_JBFUIN010001151.1:0-749 GCF_056401855.1 Bacillus sp. P4_D3 | reverse complement strand
TTCATTGTTAATTGATCTTCATCAAAGATTCTTTTTACTACTTTTAAATTTGTGTCTTCTCCCTCTTCAAGTAATAAATAATCTTGCGCTGATTGTAAATCATACTTTTCGCAATTGCTTATTTTTTTGAACTCTCCATTCTTATCTATTAACGATTTTTTAATAGAAAAAATATCGGCGTAAAGTACACTCGCCTCTAAACCAGCTTGAATATAATATCCAAGTGACCCTTTTGCACAAATACTTTCAAACGTATTTAAATTACTAGAGTCAACGTCTTTTATTCCCCACGACGCTCTTGCCAGTGCCTCTAATTTCAATCCAGCTTCAAAATTAGTCCCTATTAAAATTATATTAGCAAGTGTTAAACCGCCTTTAATGTCGATACCTGCTTTTCCCTCAATTTTTGCTTCCCCTTTAAATTTAAGGTTAGGGCCTGTTTGATTATGTTCAAATACAATTCCGCCGTTTTTAATTCCCCCCTCAAACGAATCTGTTTGCTTCACATCCACTTCTACGCCTATTGATAAATCTGCTTTAACTACAAGCGAAGCTTCCAACATTATACTTATAGCTGGAGCAGCAGGAAGTGGTACGCGAACCATAAACAAAGATTTTTTAAATGGTTTCAGTGAGAGACCTTTTTTGTCAATAATTTCTTTCCATTCTTCAAATGTTAAAGTTTCGGATTCTTTCTTTTTACAAGCTACTTTCCCTCCGACACAGTGAGAGTAATCAAACGTGTATTT
>NZ_JBFUIN010001150.1:0-750 GCF_056401855.1 Bacillus sp. P4_D3 | reverse complement strand
ATTGAAGGCGAAGGATCGTTGCAAAAATGGTTAGAAAAATACCCATTTCATGTACATATAAAGGGAGATATGAAAAGTGTTACATATGAACCGGTGCAAGAAGAGAATGTGTATACAAAGGTATTGAGTATTGTGTTAACGGCGATTCAAGAAAATTTGTGGGGAAGGTTAAAAGCATGCCCAGATTGTCGCTGGGTATTTTATGATCATTCGCGTAATGGAAGTAAAAGATGGTGCGGTATGTATGCTGGGGAAGAAGGCGGAAGAGCGTGCGGTACGATTGCAAAAGTGAAAAATTACCGAGCGAAGAGAAAAGGAAGATCGGGTTATAATGTGTAATTTATTTATGAGAAGAAAAAATCGGTTGGGGGAATGTAGGATATGGAAGGCACACAAATGTTAGCTTTAAATAAAAAGTGTTGGGATACAGTTGCACCATATTTCTTTCATGTTGATTGTTTACCAAAATACGGCCCGTATACAGCGTCTGAAGATGAAATTCATCTATTTGATTCAATCAGAAATAAAAAGGTTCTTGATATTGGATGTGGGAGTGGGCACTCATTGCAATATATGGTGGAACATGGGGCAGAGGAATTATGGGGTCTTGATCTTTCAAGTACACAAATTGAAACGGCACATGAAACGTTAAAGGGCTGGGATCCAAAGTTAATATGTGGAGCAATGGAAGAAGAAGTGGAAATTCCGAAAGAGTATTTTGACATTGTATATTCCATCTATGCATTAGGT
>NZ_JBFUIN010001149.1:0-750 GCF_056401855.1 Bacillus sp. P4_D3 | reverse complement strand
GTATTAGGTCGTGTTAAATTAACTACAATAATAGAATCAAGTATAAGAATTTTAAAGCAAGAAAAAATTATATGGAAGTCAGTTGAGGCAGGTGAATCAATTGACTATTTATACTGTTGAACTTGGACGTTGGGGTATTAAAAATGATGGAACAGCTTCTAAACAAACTACGGAGGGGCTAAATAACGCATTTGTATGGGCAAAGGATAATGGATTTCAAATAGTTGTTCTACCGAAAGGGAATTATTTAGTAGACAAAGATTCTTCAATTAAATTACTAAACAATACGATATATAGATTTTACGATTGTATCTTTGAAAAGGAAGCAAATAATCTCCCAAAATATAATATACTCCTATGTGATGGAGTGAAAAATGTGGAGATAGCGGGTGCTATAGTAAAAGGTGACAGGGAAAGTCATGATTATTCAAGTGGTGGTACACATGAATGGGGAAGTGGTATTGAATGTAAAAACGCTTGCTATAATATTTTGATAAAAGATTGTGATGTGAGAGAGTGTACAGGAGATGGACTTGTGACATCTATGGATTTTTCAGCAATAGGTGGGATGGCACATCCGAATCACTTTGCAAAAGGAGCTATTGATAGTAAAGGAAATTTAGATACCACTAAAACTAATTATACAACAGTAACAAAATTCTTTGATGTTACTGGAGAATTGGTGAAATCGGTAGGCTATTTTTATTATTCAGGGGACGGATATGGTGGATATGGTAATGGGTGTAATCT
>NZ_JBFUIN010001148.1:0-754 GCF_056401855.1 Bacillus sp. P4_D3 | reverse complement strand
CAAAAATGGTATTGCTCCTACCGCGATAAAACAAAATCCAACGATCACTACTGCCGCATACTTCTTCTTAATAGTCGCATATCTTTTTGTCAATTCTTTTAGAAAGTTTTGATGAAATAGTAGTTCTTCCTTTTTTAATACATTGTATCGACTCTCTTCTATCGTTACAGGTACCATCATCGCTCCAATTCCAAGGACAGCAATGATAATGACAAGGAATGTAGACATTGTTGCATTTTCTTTAAATAATAAATACGGTATTGTAGATAAAATAAGCAAGCTAAATCCTAATGCGATATATTTAGAAATTTTTTGCCCATACACTACATACCCTTCCGCCATTTCCTTACTTACATAATAACCATTTTCCTTTTCATTACTTTGCTCAGCAGTTTCTTTTAATAAGTAATCAAGAGAGACTTCAAATATATTTCCAATCATTATTAGTTTTTCAGTTTCAGGAAAACCTTGACCATTCTCCCATTTACTAACTGCTTGCCTTGTTGTGTTTAAACTTTCAGCTAATGCTTCTTGAGAGAGGCCCTTTTCCTTTCTTAATTTAAATAACTTCTCACCAAATCCCATATGTGTATCCCCCTTTTCTTTCTTAACTAAATTGTATGTAAACATTGCTCTCATCTCTATCTTCCTGCGGTTGCACTTTGTCAACTTACGGTTGCGATTATGTTATATAACGGTTTTATATACGATTTAGCTGATATTCTTCTTTGACTATGCATTGATAAAACAACAC
>NZ_JBFUIN010001147.1:0-755 GCF_056401855.1 Bacillus sp. P4_D3 | reverse complement strand
GTCGGGATGCTAATTGGTGCAATTGTTTTATCAGTACGTAAAGAAGTGAATAACCCGTTTCGCTCTGTTTATATTGGGCTGTTTTTATTTGCGGGCTTGAGTTTATGTACAGTCTTTCCATTGTTAGTTACCATTCCGAAAGTAGTAAGTTTTATTTACTATATCGCTTTTATGATTTTAACTGGTATATCAATGATGGTTGTAAATATACCGATGCAAGTACATATGCAAAAGACGACAGATCCAAACTATTTAGGACGTGTATTCGGTTTACTTGAAACAATTTCTACCGCAATCGCACCGCTCGGTATGATTGTATATGGATTATTATTAGATATGTTGCCGACTAGCATTGTTATGATGACATTAGGCGGAGGGTTATTGTTAGTTGTATTAGTGGGAGTAAGAAAGCATGTGGCGAAAAAGCAAGTGGATGTGTCGGCCTGAAAAATAAGAAAGTAATAAAAAATTGACTGGAAACAATAAAAATGACCATATTAGTATTTTAGTTTTTGAAACTCTTTTTCATGTATGTTACAGTAAAGTGAGCAGGCAAAGAAAAGGAGAAAACATCATGAAAAAATTAAGTTTTGTAATGCTTTTTCTGTTAGTCGTAATGACTGGATGTAGTAATTACGACACGTATATTGAAACAGGTATGCAATCATTGAAAAATGAAAAATATAGTGATGCGATTATGTGGTTTGAAAAAGCGGAAAAAGAAAAATCAGGAAATGAAGCGAAGGCATATAAAG
>NZ_JBFUIN010001146.1:0-756 GCF_056401855.1 Bacillus sp. P4_D3 | reverse complement strand
TTCACTTTCTTGGGAAGATGCACGTAAACATGCGGAACAAGAAGGTAAAGTAGGATCCACAACAAATACATTCGGAATTGAAAATCCATATTACTATAAACATAATTTAAAGAAAAAATTAAAAGGTTTAAAAAACTTTAGAGCAAATGAATCGTATGATGATTCACCAGAATATGATGACTTACAAATTGTTTTAGATCTTTTCAAAGAAAAAAATGTAAAACCACTCTTTATTTCTGTGCCTGTAAACGGACCGTGGTATGATTACGCTGGTTTCCCAAAAGAACGCCGTGATGTGTATTATAACAAGGTTCGCGATCAAGTCGAAAAAGCAGGATACCCAGTAGTTGATTTTTCTAGCCATGAATATGATAAGTATTTCTTAAAAGATACAATTCATTTAGGTTGGAAAGGCTGGATCTATTTTGATGAGGCAGTGCAGAAGTTTTACTCTGAAAAATAATGTATAAACAATGGAAACAGGAATGGCGATAAAGCCGTTCCTGTTTTTTAATATAAAGGATTTTGGTGCGGGCAATTTGGAAAGGCGTGTATATCTTGAATTTGTCTAAAATCATAATGTTTCATTGCAAATTGAGCTTGGTAAAGGTATTCGTAAACAAATAATTGATTATTTTGTACACCGCATAAAAAGCCGGAAGTTCCTTGTCCATTCATGAAGGAAATGCCGATAGGGCGTCCGATTAAGTATGGTACTTTTTGATGCCAATGCATAGGGGAATCACTCCTTTTGAG
>NZ_JBFUIN010001145.1:0-757 GCF_056401855.1 Bacillus sp. P4_D3 | reverse complement strand
TCTCATCCCCCTTTTCGTATCTAATAGCTTTTTTAAGTATGCATTTTCCGCTTCTAATCGTTGTATTCTAGCATCTTGACTTATTTCATTTGTTTGTTTAGATCTTCCACGTTTTTCTTGTAGGCCCAGAATACCCTCATTTTTATATTTCTTAATCCATCTATCTACAACTGAATATGTAACTCCTAATTCCTTTCCAATTAGCTTGCTTCCAATTCCTCTATGTAAGTACAATTCAATAGCTTTCATTTTAAAATCAATTGAAAAAGTTCTTCTAATTTTCCCCATAAGAAATCCCCTCCATAATAAACAGTAAAGTAACTTTCTTTCACCTGTCTACTATAAGGGGATCATATCATCCAACAGGAGTCATCTTTTTTAGATACCTTTCTGACTTACAGATTTTATGTATGGGTTATTTGATAGAATTTAAATATCTCTTTCTGTAAATAAATTTTTTGTCATTTTGAACCTTTTACGATCTCAATTTTCTCTCATTATACAAGAAATATCCTATAGAATAGACTTTTTTTAGTGTCTATTCTATAGGTGAATTTTATAAAAAGAGTATTAATTTGTATAGTTAAATATAGCGCAATAAAAAATATCTTATTTATTTTTATTACAGTTACACCCTTTTTTCTTTACATAGCCTTGTTGAGCTAAATCTTTTTGCGACTGAGAATTGGAAGATTGAGAAGAAGTTGAAGAACTACTATTTTTGTTATTAGAATAGTTTTTTCGGTAGTTGCTATAA
>NZ_JBFUIN010001144.1:0-762 GCF_056401855.1 Bacillus sp. P4_D3 | reverse complement strand
GGTTTCAAATGTTGATTGCGCCAATCAAAAACGGAATCTTCTTTTTTACTTCCCACCATGTTATTTCGAATCAAATCATTAATTTGTTTTTGTTCCTGCGTACGATCTAACAGATTATTTACAACTTTTCCCCTCATCGCATCCAATGTTTTTGGTTTTCTTTTTCCACGTTCTCTCGTTGGAAAAGGTTCAACAGTTGCCACATGAATATGAATGTTATCCGTGTTAAAATGAATGGCTGCCGACCAGGTAGAACTTTTTTCTAATCCCTCTCTTTTTTGCATTTCTTTCATCGCAAGTCGTGTCACATCCATTAACTTTTTTTCATCCAATGTTTTAGTTTTCTCATCATAAATGCCTTGTTCCTCAAGCCAAGGATTATGAAAAGAAATGACATCTTGCCACATGATACTTCCATTTCCATGGGCGGTTTTAAACATTTCCTTTAAGGATTTTTTCTCACTTTCTGATAAACGATTTGCGTGTTCCGTAAACAATGCCGATGTCTTTTCWGGATTCCCCATATATTCTTGATACGTTTCAAACATTTTCGGATTCAGTTTCACTTCACTTTGTGCTTCTTCCCGGTCTACATACTCAATATAGTTCTGAAATGCATCCGAACTTGGTAACACAAATTTTGTTTTTAAAACAACACCCGGTGTGGTGGAAGAATGAACAGGAACGGCATTACTCATTTTCATCATCCTGCATCATCATTTGAATAAACTCATTCATTTTTTTCATTTCGCTATAACAATC
>NZ_JBFUIN010001143.1:0-764 GCF_056401855.1 Bacillus sp. P4_D3 | reverse complement strand
CGTTCATGGCTCGGATCTCTCTTCTTTTCGATAAAGTTATAAAATGTATCAAATTCATTATTTTCTGGTGAAACGTTATCAATTAATATAAATAATCCACTATCTTCTAACGTTCGATGTACTTCAAAAATAAATTGCAAAGGATCAACAAAGTGATGTGCGGCAATTCGGCATGTAATTGTATCAAAGGCTTCATCAGCAAATGGTAAATTTTCTGCATTTCCTGCTACAAATGATACATTTTCATGCCCGTTCCCTTCTATAAAACCTTTTGCTTTTTCTAACATTTTTTCTGTTAAATCAAGAGCGACTACCTCTTTAAACATTGGGGCTAACAAATTTGCAACATGTCCACCACCAGTAGCAATATCAAGAAGACGAGTATTATGACGAGTTTCAACTTGCTGAACTACATATTGTAAATCCGGTCCATTTGCATGAATTTTACTTTTCACATACTTCTCTGCATTACTACCAAATTGTTGTTTCACAAGTTCTTCTTTACTCATTTTTATCATCTTCTTTCTATAAAATATTATATTTAATTTATAAGTTCTCTCTATATAATTTCAAATCCTCTTTTAGTCTCGTCTCTTCTATTAGAGACCTTCTATCAAAAAAATTTAACTCTTTTATTTTTAAGTACAAAACAAAAAAGGTTATGGGAACTTATCCCACAACCCCACAAAGTATCTCTTATATTTGAGGATCTTCTTACACGTCTAAATAGCTTAATCCCCCTGTAACTTCACAAGAACTTCTAC
>NZ_JBFUIN010001142.1:0-764 GCF_056401855.1 Bacillus sp. P4_D3 | reverse complement strand
GTTTTTATCAACTATTTTTAGAATGTTAAATCAAATAAGTAATTATTCAGCTTTTGAATAATTTATTGAAAAATTGGTTTAGGAAAACAATTTTAAATGTGACAAAACTCCAAACGCTGGATTTATATTCATATAGGAGAGAAAAATGTAGAATTTTGTCTTACTGTACACGTTTACTTTTCATTTCCTAACATATAGGCTTTGTGGTGTAGGGGGGACATCGCCTTTACACTAAAATTATAAGGAGGCCATTGTGATGAAAAAAATGAAAAAATTTGCAGGAGTAGCTCTAGCGGGTTCAATTGGATTAAGTGGATTACTTTTTTTAGAACCAAGTGTAAGCGCTGCAGAAACAACGCAAGTGAAAGAGGAGAAGTTCAATGCTATTAATGTAGCGCTGAATCAAAGTGAATCTTATTTATTGAGTGGTAGAAGCATCGACGTTCTTTCTGGAAATAAGGAGGGAATTCAGTTGGACAAATACACAATTAGTTTTAGTGAGCCTGGGAAGTACGTTATTAGGGTCAATGGTTGTATTTATAATGATGTATATACTTTTATTGTGAATGAGTAGTATATGCTCTTGATGTTTAATTAAATATATATTATCGGATGAAAAAAGAAACACCCTATTTGCGGTGGGAATCGTAAGTAGGGTGAATTATTTGTAAGAAAGTTAATGAAAAGAGTAATTGGTATTAAGTTATGTTTTATATATTTTCATTAATTTGCTCTGGGTTTTTGTTATGTAAAGTATGTAAGAG
>NZ_JBFUIN010001141.1:0-765 GCF_056401855.1 Bacillus sp. P4_D3 | reverse complement strand
CAGCTGAACTTGCTGGTGGATTGTTTGTGTTGATGTATTGATCTCGAATATCTCTAACAATGGCCATTTGAGAAATGTCCGTCAAGAAAAATGTTAATTTTACTACATCATTAAAATTTAATTCTGAAGCTTCTAATGCTACTTTAATATTTTCAAATACTTGGCGCGTTTGTGTACCTAAATCGCCATTCCCAACTATATGACCATCAACATTAATCGCTACTTGTCCTGATATGTAAATTGTCCATTTAGCGTTACTAACCTCAACAATATGTGAGTATCCAAAAGTTGCTGGCAAAGTTTCCGGATTGATAAATTTCTTTTGCAAGGTGCATCTCCCCTATTTATATCGTATTTTCTTCATGTTTAATTTTAGATGACTATCTATTTTACAAATGATTTTTCACATATCCTTCTGCTACATATGTGGAGTTATAATACGCTGCTTATATTTATAAAATTAGGTATTTAATAGATTATATATGTTTGATTTTCTTGAGTGCTGATACTAATTATGCCTTGTTTTATTAATTCTTCAGTTATTTTTGTATAGAAAAAGTGATACCACCAAATAAAAAATTCTTCGTAAGTTATTTCTTTTGAGTATCTGCTGCTTGCAAAGTATTCTTTTAAAGGTTTCTCATTTTCTTTACATAATAAGATCAAATCTTTACTGATTGTGTTCGCGATTTCGTTAAGTATAGATAAGTCTTTGGCTTTAAACACCGGGATAATTGATTACGAATTTTTATACAAGCCTAATTT
>NZ_JBFUIN010001140.1:0-765 GCF_056401855.1 Bacillus sp. P4_D3 | reverse complement strand
CTGCTAAACTAGCTGAAAAGTTAGGATATGTTTTTGATAAAGCGTATGATACTTATTTTGTAAACAATAGGTGAATGAACGGGAGCGTGTACGGATTGTAAAAGGTCATAAGACTAGTAAATTAACGTTTAGTAGTCTTATTTTTTATAATTGCAAACAAAAACTAAACTATCCAAAGATAAAAAGGCATTAAAAGAGATGTTAATAAATGAAATTAAGGGAAAAGAATGACGACAAGATTGGTTTCCTAAGAAGAGTTGATAAATTCTAGTGAAAAATTTGGGTATAAAAACCGACTTTTTTTAGTCGGTTTTTATTTTTTTCAACAGTAGAGTGATACCAATATTGACTTTACTATTGAATATAATTAACACATCAGTTCCTACTTCCACGATGAGGGTTCAGAAATTCTTTTTTTATATAGGTAGATACATATAAAGGCTCAATATATTTAGTTATGAGTGTTTAACTAACAATAAAATTGCTATTTTTTTGTAAATGATGAAAGTAACTATTATAGGAACCCACGCATTAATAGAATAGATACATATACAGTATAGAGAGTTAAAAACTCCAAAATATTGTATAAAGGAGATTATAAAATATGAGCGAACAATGCCCAATTAATGTACCATGTCAGGTAGATGGACAAACTCAAACGCCATTAAGTGATGCAGCTGCAACACCAATTCTTACTCCAGGAGCACCGAYTGTAAAAATACCAGTTGTATTAGCAGAAAGAACAATTCAAATTGTTGTAGAATC
>NZ_JBFUIN010001139.1:0-766 GCF_056401855.1 Bacillus sp. P4_D3 | reverse complement strand
ATATATAATAAGGAGACCTATATTTTATGAGTGAAATTTCTTTTTAAAACGCTTTCATTTTTATAGAATGATAATATTTGTGAATACATCCTTATATAACAGAACTTTTTGCCCCTTTTATCATTAAAAGCTTTACGTGATAGTTCATTAAATACTCTATACCTTCCAACCATTTTTTCGCTTCTTCTGGGGTTTTCCCCCACACGATCATTCCGTAATTATGAACAAGGACTACTCCTCCACCTTCAACAAAATTTGGAACATTATTTTCTAATAAATTAGCGAATTTCTTTTCATCTTCTACAATTGGAATTGTCATTTCTGTAATACCATCTTTTCCAAAAACACGTTCCACACTGCGTTTTTCGAATGTTACTTCTCCTTCTTTCCCATATAGCTCTGACATTAAATGACTATCTACAGTTTGCACTTGTAAAATACATTCTGCACTACTTTTTTTATAAATATCCGCATGCATAAATGACTCTGTAGCTGGTTTTTCTTCGTTTTCAAATACTGGCTCACACATGCAATTTACGACAATAAAATCTTCTTCAGAAAATACCCCTTTATCTCTTCCCTCTACATTCACTAAAAATGTTAATGGCTCTTTTGACGTACACAGCGATAAACTAATTTTTGTACCATAAAACCAATCGCGAAGTGCCAATTCTGCTTTCACATCATTTAATTCGTTCCATTTCTTCAGAAAAAATAACATTTCGTCACCCCCGGCGTAATATTAATATAATGTTCAAATCCTTTC
>NZ_JBFUIN010001138.1:0-766 GCF_056401855.1 Bacillus sp. P4_D3 | reverse complement strand
GGACTTATTACAGTTAAGACGTTCTTTACTGCAAGTACCAGCTATTTTAGAAGCGATTAGTCTTTTAGATAATGCTTATGCAGCAAGGTTAATTCAAGGTGCGGATCCGTGTGAGAGCTTAACTGAATTACTAGGAAGAAGTATTCAAGAAAACCCACCGCTTTCTATTAAAGATGGAGATATTATTAAAGACGGTTATAATGACAAGCTTGATCAATATCGTTACGTTAGTAAAAACGGAAAAACGTGGATTGCTGAGCTTGAAAAACGAGAGCGTGATATTACAGGGATTAAATCATTAAAAATTGGGTACAACCGTATTTTCGGCTACTATATTGAAGTGACGAAGGCGAATCTTGCAGCACTTCCAGAAGGGCGCTATGAGCGTAAACAAACACTTGCAAATGCAGAGCGTTTCATAACAGATGAACTAAAAGAAAAAGAAACATTAATCTTAGAAGCAGAAGAGAAAATTGTACAATTAGAATACGATTTATTTACAGCACTTCGCGAAGAAGTAAAAGTATTCATACCGAAATTGCAACACTTAGCGAAAGTAATTAGTGAACTAGACGTACTGCAAAGCTTTGCGACAGTTAGTGAAGAAGAGCAGTTTGTAAAACCTGTTTTAACAACTAAGCGCGAAATCTTTATTAAAGATGGTCGTCATCCTGTCGTTGAAAAAGTATTGAACGGGAAATTGTATGTACCGAATGATTGTATTATGCCGGAGAAGATGGATGTCTTTTTAATTACAGGACCGAAC
>NZ_JBFUIN010001137.1:0-767 GCF_056401855.1 Bacillus sp. P4_D3 | reverse complement strand
GTGTTAATCCTCTTATAAACGAATACTGCGGATGAA
This sequence comes from Bacillus sp. P4_D3, assembly GCF_056401855.1. Lineage (NCBI taxonomy): Bacteria > Bacillati > Bacillota > Bacilli > Caryophanales > Bacillaceae > Bacillus > Bacillus sp. P4_D3. The sequence goes on along the minus strand of NZ_JBFUIN010001137.1, from coordinate 731 downwards.
TGATTTCAAACTTCTCATTAATTGTATTTCTAATATGAATCGCCTTATCAATGATTGTAGATGCGTTTTCTGGTACTAACTCTAGACCTACTGACTTCGCATCGATAATGGCATAAAAATTCCCTCCATACGCAATATCAGCCTCTACAGTTCCAACTTCTTCGACGTGTACAGAAATATTTTTCAGTAAAAAAGCGGGTATGTTACAGAAGGAGACTTCTTTCGCTTTCCCATCTTGAACAGAAATATCTACTTCAACTAAGCCAGCTGGCGTGTCTAACTTTAAAGAAGTGACCGGTTCAACTACCGGAATTAAACCTGATTCAACTAAAGCTGTACATACACCAATTGTATCGTGGCCACACATCGGCAAGTATCCACCTGTCTCTATGTATATAATACCTATATCAGCTTCAGGATGGCACGGATCTGTTAATAGCGCTCCTGACATTACATCATGACCACGTGGCTCATTCATTAACAATTTCCGAATCCAGTCATACTCCTTTTTCATATGTAACATCTTCTCTGCCATCGTCTCGCCAATTAACTTAGGAAGCCCGCTAATTAATGTCCTCGTTGGATTCCCGCCCGTATGTGTATCAATCGTCGTAAAGACTCTTTGTGACCTCATCCGTTTAACACCCTTTCTGTAAAACGACTCAAACGAAGTTGTTCAATAGGAATGATTGTTTCTTTGTCATTTAATAACTCTTCAATTACTTTCCCGG